>CAJOQI010000049.1 GCA_905236895.1 uncultured Peptostreptococcaceae bacterium
CCGTCAGAGGAGAAACTCCGGAGACCATGAGAGTTACCATCGAAGAAGCAATCGAAAGAGCAAACATCCGCTCCACATGGGAGCTTAAGTTTAGAGATACCCCTGCACCGAGAGAAGATGGTTTTGACGGCGGATTTATGCCCTATTGCACCGACGAGGAGAATCCATTTATTAAGGCCCTCTCCTCTTCAATCGAAAAGGTTTGCGGACAGGCTCCAAATATAGCCTATTTCCAGAGTATCGGAGACTTCAACCACATCGGAGGCCTCCTTGGAATACCCACGGTTCTGTTTGGAGCGGACGGGGATAGTTTCCATGGTGCCGACGAAAGGGTTAATCTTAAAACAGTTGAGGATGTAAGCAAATCCATTTACGATTTTCTAACCGGAACCAATCTGGAGAAATAAAGAAAGTGTTATTACGGAGGGAGAACTATGAAAAAGGAAGTAAGCCAAAGAATTAAAGAAATGGCCCTGGATTTCACATCGCAAATCAGCGTAGTTGAAACCCCCGGTGAAATTGCAATGGCTGACAAGATCTATGAAACCATTGCAGCTATCGACTACTACAAGAAACATCCTGAACTGGTCTATACTCTGGACTGCATAGGCGATCAGTATGGTCGTAAAATCGTGGTGGCAGAGCTAAACGGTGAAAAGGCTCCGTCGGATAAGACCGTTGTAATGATCGGTCACTTTGATACCGTTGGAATCTCCGACTACGGCAATCTTAAGGACTATGCGGGTAATCCGGAGAAGCTGGCAGAGGAGCTTAAGAATATCATGCTCCCACCGGAAGCCAAGGAGGATTTGGAATCCGGCAAATACCTCTTCGGCCGTGGACTCTTTGATATGAAATCCGGAGACGCAGCAATTATAGGTATCATGGAGGAGATATCAAAGGATATCGAAAACTTTGAAGGAAATCTAATCTACTGCGCCGTTTGCGATGAGGAAAGCAATTCCACCGGAATGCTGAACTTTGTTCCCCACCTTATCAAGCTGAGAGAAGAGAAGCATTACGATTATTTGGCAATGATAGATCCGGACTATATGGCTCCTGCCTATCCGGGAGATCCTCTTAAATACGTATATGTAGGAACCGTTGGAAAGATAATGCCTACCTTCTATATCGTAGGTAAAGAAACCCACGTTGGTGAATCCTTCGACGGTCTGGATCCAAACCAGATTGCAGCTCAGCTCACCTGCAGAATCAATCTGAATCCGGAGTTCAGCGACGTGGTTAACGGCGAAGTAACCCTTCCCCCTGTAACTCTTAAACAGAGAGATCTTAAGACGGAGTATTCCGTACAAACAGCAACCAAGTCCATCCTCATGTTCAACTACGCAACTCACTGCTCCGAGCCTAACGAGGTAATGGCAAAGATGAAAGCTGCCGCTCAGGAAGAATTCCAGAAGGTTGTGGACACCCTTAACGAAAGATATAAGGTCTTCTGCCAGATGTATAATCGCGAGTTCAGACCTCAGCCCTGGGTTGCAAGAACCATGACCTATAGAGAGCTTAAGGATGCTGTTAGAAAAGAGCTTCCCGACCTGGATGGAAGAATCGACGAAAAAATAGAAGAGCTTAGAACAGACACCACAATCGACGTTCGTGAAAAATCATATAGATTGGTGGACTATGTTCACAGCCTATGGTCCGACAGAAACCCGGTTATCATAGTTTACTTCACACCTCCCTATTATCCGCATATCGCAGTTAACGACGAGGATCCAAGGGACAAGGTTTTAATAGATGCGGTAAGATCAGCCATTGAAACCGTTAAGACCGATCCGGGATTCGATTACCAGTTAATCGAAAAGAGATTCCTCCCCTGTATTTCAGATTTGTCATACGCATCTGCTCCAACAGATCCGGAAGTCCTGGAAGACTACGAAGAAAACACCCCGGGTTATGCGGAAGATGGAATCTATTATCTGCCTCTTGATAAGATGCAGCAGCTGGATCTTCCCGTAACGGATATTGGAACCGTAGGTAAGGACGCACATAAATTCACCGAGCGTATCGACCCAAGATTTACCTTCGAATATACGCCGGAGCTTATTTACCAAACCATACTCAATCTTCTTAATTGATGATTTATCATCTGGGAAGGAGGTTTTAGAAAATGAAAGCCAAAGTTGATAAATTATTTATCAATGGAAAAATCTATACCATGGCCTTTGAAGGGGATGTCCATGAAGCCCTGGCTGTAAAGGACGGAAAGATTGCCTTTGTTGGAAGCACCAAGGATGCCCTTGATTCCTTTGATTCAGAGGAGACAATCGACCTTAATGGAAAGACCATGATTCCCGGACTTGGAGATTCTCATCTCCACTTCTTCGCATACTGTCAGACCTTGACCACCGTTGATTTGGGAGTAGCCAAGACCAAGGCGGAGGCAATCCAGCTCTTGAAGGATAAGGCTGCGGAGACTCCTGAGGGAGAATGGATCAGAGGAAATAATTTCGATCAATCCAAATGGTCTGACTGCGAGGACGAGATTCCCAATAGGCACGACCTGGATCAGGCCTCCGACAGGCACCCAATCTTCATCAAGAGAGTCTGCTTACATACGGGAGTTGCCAATACCATGGCTCTTGCAATGGCTGGGATAGGCAAAGACTATGTTTTCGGAGAAGGCGGTCTTGCAGAGTTGGAAGAAGACGGAATGCCCAACGGCATTTTAAGGGAGCAGGCAACCAGAGCTTATGACATGCTGATTCCCGATCCCACCAAGGTTCCGGAAACCAAGGAAAAGCTTATGCTTAAGGCTATAGAAAAGGCTTCCCACGACGGAATAACCAATATCCATACCTATGCTGCGGATATATGGCAGTATACGGAGGACTTTGATGACTATATGGCCCTGGACAGAGCGGGCAAGCTCCCCTTCCGAGTAAGCATCTATTTGGATACCTTCTATGCCAAGCCCTATGTTACCAAGAAGGCCATGGAGGATCCCTATAGAAAGGTTCAATACGGCGGATTCAAAATCTTCAGCGACGGATCTCTCGGTTCCCGCTCCGCCAAGCTTTTTGAACCCTATGACGACGATCCCAGCACTACGGGAATGTTGGTAATAAGCCAGGACGAGCTGAACGAAAGAATGTTTAGGGCATACGATATGGGACTTCAGCCTGCAACCCACTGTATCGGAGATATGGGTCTTGACGTTGTACTCAATGCCATAGAATACACCCTTAAGAAGAGCCGCGAGAGAGGAATGACCGAAAGAGAGCAAAGAGATCGCCTGCCCTTCAGAATAATTCACGCCCAGATGGCTAATGACGAAATGATAGAGCGGATGACCAAGCTCCCTGTGGTTTTGGATATCCAGCCTACATTCTACTGCACGGACCTTCACTGGATAAAAGACAGAGTCGGAGAAGAAAGAGCAGCTCACAGCTATCAGTGGAAGACCTATCTGAACAAAGGCCTTATGCTCCTTGGCGGTTCCGATTGCCCGGTGGAGGATTTCTCCCCTTGGATTGGAATCTACGCTGCAGTTACACGAAAAGACATATCAG
Source organism: uncultured Peptostreptococcaceae bacterium (assembly GCA_905236895.1). GTDB lineage: Bacteria > Bacillota > Clostridia > Peptostreptococcales > Anaerovoracaceae > Eubacterium_B. The sequence goes on from CAJOQI010000049.1 coordinate 3,531, forward strand.
GCTACCCCGAAGGAGGAAGCCACCCGGAAGAGAAGGTTTCCGTTTACGAAGCCCTCTCCATGTATACCAAGAATATTCCCTACGGAACGGGAGACGAAGACTATCTTGGGACTTTGGAAGAAGGAAAATTTGCTGACCTTGTAATCATTGACAGAGACCCCTTCCAGATTCCCGAGGACGACCTCCTGAACGTCCAAATAGAGGCAACCTACCTGGCAGGAGACCGGGTATACAGCAAA
>CAJOQI010000050.1 GCA_905236895.1 uncultured Peptostreptococcaceae bacterium
CCGCTTGTTATTATGGCTTGCTCGAACCCTGCGACTCCCTTTACCTCCAAAGGCAAAGCTTTAAGTCCTTCAATTATTTGTCTACGCTCTTTTTTGCTAAGGTCTCCCAGCTTTCTCTCCCGGGGGATGTTATAGAGATCAAATAGTGCTTTTATAAAGTCCTTTGGCGCCAGTTCGTTTAAGATGGTCCTAACCTGCCTATTACCTTGGGTTTGGGTTTCGGTTTTTATGATGGAATCTAACTCTTCTCTTGAAACTGTCGGGATTGCATCAATTAATAGAATTGTTGTTTGATTGGTTTCCGGTGCTGCTCCTTGGCTGCTTCTGTTCTTCCCCATCAGGCTGCTCATTCTAATAGCAGTTGGGCCGCTGATTCCAAAATGAGTGAAAAGGAGGTCGCCTATTACCTCTTCTTTTTTACTTCTATACAATCTAACGTCTTTTAGGGTAAGTCCCTGAAGTTCTTTCCACCAGCTGCCATTAAGCTTAATGGGCGAAAGTCCCGGAATTGGCTCTATTATTTCATGACCAAGATCCGCCACCTTCTTAAGACCCCAACCCTTTGATCCTGTGGAAGGAACCGCCAGGCCACCGGTCGCAAGTATTACCACATCCGCATACATGTCAATATATGAGTCTTGTTTAGGTTCTGCTCCACGGATTCCTTTGCAGCAGCCATCCTCTATTATTAAATCCTCAACCCGGAAGTTCTTTTCTATTGTTACTCCCTCGGCCTTAAGAATAGTTAAAAATAGGTCTCTAACCTCTTTAGCATCATCGGATACCGGAAATACTCTTCCCCCTGCTTCTTCCTTGGTCTTAAGGCCATGAGAATGAAGAAGCGCAAGTAAATCCCTGCTTGTAAAATTTCTAAATGCCGTGGTTAGGAACTTGGGATTTCTATATACATGTAAAAGCAACTTCTCTGGTTCAGCAGAGTTAGTTATATTGCATCTGCCGTTACCCGTTATGAGAAGTTTCTTTCCCAGCTCACTATTCTGTTCCAAAATGGTAACTTCGTTCCCTCTTTTAGCTGCGGATATGGCCGACATAATTCCGGCAGGTCCACCGCCTATGATTATTACTTTTTTCACTTTTTCACCTCAAAGTGGGTTCACCATAAAATCATTATACACTAAAGAAAACTTGTACCCCAAACCCCATTTTCACACAAAAAAGTATACCCCGAAATTCAAAAACGAAATTAGGGGTATACTTTTACACCGAGAAAAATAAAACGCGCTGCTGAAAGCAGCGCGTCCATCACTTTATATACTGTCTGAACCTTCCTGATACTTTCTTTCCTTGGTTGTTTCCTTTTCAAGGTCAATAGGATTATAAGTGGGTGTAATGGCATAGCCCAGTCCAAGAGAGGCCTTCTCCAGTTCCTGAACCATATTGTTAATCTCAACCATTTTATCCTCTGAAATATCATTACCCATTACCAGATTGGCATTATAGAGAATATGCTCCAGTTGGTCATGAATATCGGAAATCTGTTTTCTGATATTCTGTACTTCTTCAAAATGGATTCCCTGGGCGCGGGCTTCAGCCTCATTAACGATAGCATTGGATTCCATATCCAATTCGTATTCCGTATTACCCGTTACAACTTCAGGCATATATCCCAGTTTCTCATAAACCAGCTTGGCGAAGGTTTCCTTTGATTCCTCTTCTCCGTGAACCAGGAAGACGTGTCTTGGCCTTACATCAAAACCCGCAAGCCAAGCAAAGAGTCCGTTCTGATCAGCGTGTCCGGAGAAACCTTCCAGATTGTGAATCTGTGCCTTTACCTGAACCTCTTCTCCGAAGAGAGTTACGCTCTCCACTCCGTCAAGAAGAGCTCTCCCCAGGGTTCCCTGAGCCTGATAGCCTACGAATACTATGCTGCTTCTGGAATCCCAGAGATGGTGCTTTAAGTGATGCCTGATTCTACCGGCTTCGCACATTCCGCTGGCGGAAATGATTACCTTTGGTTCCTTGCTCTCGTTTAGGCCTTGGGACTCGGCGCTGGACTTGGTGAATTTAAGATTAACAAAGTCCAGAGGATCGTCACCCTGCAGCAGATAGTCTCTCGTTTCGTCGTCGAAAACATTGGCATTTCTTCTGAACACCTCAGTTGCGGCGGTTGCCATGGGGCTATCTATATAGATTATGATATTATCCAGCTCTTCTCTATACTCCTCATTGTTCATATAGAAATTATTAAATTCAAAAATCAATTCCTGGGTTCTTCCAACAGCGAATGAAGGAATGACTACATCTCCTCCTCTTCTGGTGGTATCGATAACTATGTCAAGCAGATTCCTTACGCTACCCGAATTATCCGGATGGTTACGGCTACCGTAGGTGGTTTCCATAATTACATAGTCAGCATGTCTAATGATTTTGGGATCTCTTAAGATAGGTCTTTCTGTCATTCCCAGATCTCCTGAAAAAACGATCTTTGATTCCTCTTCCCCTTCCTTAACCCAAAGCTCGATTATGGCCGATCCAAGAATATGTCCCGCATCATTAAATACCACCTTCATCTCATGGTTAAGTTCAATCTGCTGATCGTATCTTACGGGGACAACGTATTCCATGGTGGCTTCCGCATCCTCATAGGTATAAAGAGGCTCTATGATTTCTCTTCCGGATCTCTCAGCCTTCCTATTTTGCCACTCTGCCTCCTTCTCGTGAATATACCCGCTGTCCTTAAGCATAATATCCAAAAGATCTGCGGTAGCGTCGGTGCAGTAAATCTTTCCCGTAAACCCTCTCTTAACCAAAAGGGGAAGTCTCCCGCAGTGGTCGATATGTGCATGGGATAATACCACACATTCTATCTCGGTGGGATCAAAGGGAAACGGCTCATAGTTAAGTGCCTCCTGTGCCTTTCCTCCCTGGAACTGGCCGCAGTCAAGGAGAATCTTATGCTCTCCGCTTATAACCATATGGCAAGAACCGGTTACTCCCGTAGTTGCTCCGCAAAATTTAATATTCATACTTACCTCCAAACGAACCTATGAAAAGATTCTCTTCTCCTGTGTTATATAGTGATGTATATATCCATAAATAACCATAAATGCCGTCCCCAGGATGGTGGCAAAGAGCAAATAGCTCTTCTGAAATGGGTCCGACAAAAGCAAAGCAATGAGAGAATTCTCATTGAGCTCAACTCCTATAAAAGTATCGTAGAGCCATTCCCTAAAGCCCGGATTGTTCATGGCGATAATCTGTGTCACCAAGAACCCCATTCCCAAAACCAGAGCAACAAAGCCTGTCTTTCTTAGGGATTTCACATCCCCCCTCCTCATTAGCAATATATATACAAAGACTCCGATTCCAAGAAGAAGCAGTCCGGCAAAGAATTCTGTTGTCATGGTCCTCTTTGCTTCGGACATCATTCTGCTCTCATTTTCTTCAAAGAGAGGATCCATGAATGTCCCGTTTTGTTCATAGACCTGAAAATCCTCTCCTCCTATTCTGTTGAAATAGTCGGTGATGCTGCTTGCAAACTGAGATCCCGATACATCCACTCCCGTATAGAGCGTAACCTGGCTGTCGTTGAAGTGGTAGATATAGGTTTCCGAAACCCTAAGCACCAAATTGGAGCTTAAGAGAAGTATTGCAAGGGGTAGAGTTACCATCACCACTATATGCCATAATGGTTTGAACCGTTCCATCCCTTATCCCTTAACTTCCTATCCAAGATAACTTACGTAAGGAAGATTTCTGTATTTCTGATCAAAATCAAGTCCATAGCCGATAATGAAAAGATCTTCAACTGTGAATCCTATATAATCGGCGTGAACATCCGCCACCCTTCTAGAAGGCTTATCCAGCATGGAGCAAATCTTAACGCTTTTGGGATTTCTCTCCTCAAGATATTTCTTGATATAGCTTAAGGTAATTCCCGTATCCACAATATCCTCAACAATTATTATATTCTTGTTGAAGAGATCCATGGACACATCCTTGGTAATCTTAACCACTCCGGTGGAATGGGTATTGGAGCCATAGCTACTGGCCTGAATGAATTCGATTTCCGTATCCAGAGTAATCTCTTTCATCAGATCCGCAAGCCACATAACGCTTCCCTTAAGGGTGCAAAGAAGAACAACGCTCTCTCCCTCAAAGTACTCACTGATTTGCTGTCCGATTTCCTTTGCTCTCTTTCGGATATCCTCTTCCGTATAAAGAATCTTTCCTATGGTTTCCTTGTCCTTAATCATTTTGTCCTCGTCACTTAATCTGTTTC
>CAJOQI010000051.1 GCA_905236895.1 uncultured Peptostreptococcaceae bacterium
CGCCCCAGGAGTCCTCGATCCAGTCCTCGCCCAGCATGCAGCCGACATACCAGCCAGGCTCGTCAATATCCTCCATCCAGGTAACAGTGAGCATATTCTCATTCTCATCCTGAAAATAGCCCTGCCGGGTCCATTCGAACGACGCCTGCTCTGCTTCAGACGGGGCTGCAGTCTGCTGCTCAGCACTGTTTGTCGGCTTTTCTGTACTGCAGGACGCGATGGTAAACAGCATGATTGTGCACAGAATAAGGCAAAAGATTTTCTTCATTATTCTTTTTCCTCCTTTTGTTGATCGCTTGACAAGTCCGTTAATTTGCCAGGGAAAGCGTAAACCTTGCCACGACCGCTTCGATATTCGCTTTGTTTGCTGTAATCAGCACATAGGCAGAATCGTTCAACGAAGTGAGATAGCCCATCTCATCCTCATAGTAGGTATAAAAAACGCCTCCATCAGCTTCCTTGTGGTTTCCATCTGCCATGGCCGCCGCAAGATCTTCCTCATAAACCTCTTTGTCGAGGGTAATCAGCATAGCGACGCCCTCGTTGGTCCCGGTGATCTCGCTGTCATAAAGATAAACCGCTCCTCTGACAAATTCCACGGACCATCCGCCGCTAAGGTCTACAGTCACTTCGATGGCAGCGTCCGATTCCTGATCCAGGTAGGCGGAGGCTGTCTGTTTACCGCTGTTCGCATTTCCAGAGGAGCAGGCCGCCAGCGAAAGCAGCAAAACAACCGCCAGTAATATGCAAATTGTTCTCTTCATTTTCTTTTTCTCCTATCGTGTTTTGATGATTTCCTTTATTATTAACATCCTTAATTGTAACAGAAGGGTTATGGTTCCACAAGAAACGATTCCCATCCCTCCGTTTATCTTCTCTTCCCGCGGAAATCTCCTTTGCCGAAGCCGGAGGATTTAGCTCTTGCGGGTCTCGCCCTCATGGCTCTTTTCCGAACGGCTTCCTTCTGGAGCCTCTTCTTGGTTTTCTCCTTCATTACGGAGTAACCGAATTTCCCAAGAGGCTTTCTCTTAAGACCAAAGTATTCTCCATGGTTATATGCCACTAGACTGGCTTCATCCAATCTGATTCTTTCATCTTCATCAAAGAGTTCCCCATCCGCATGGACCACCACAATTTCCGCAATAAACATATCGTGGCTTCCCAGCTCCAGAACTTCCTTCACCTTGCATTCAATGTTTACAGGTGATTCTTTAATCATGGGAGCCTTTACCTTGGTTCCCTGAACTGCATGGAATCCGCAAGCTTCGAATTTGTCCTCATCCCTGCCGGACTTTACTCCGCAGTAATCCGTTCTTTCAGCCAGGTCCTCCGTTACAAGATTAATTACGAATTCCCCGCTTTCTTTGATTATGTGATGAGAATGTCTTTCCTTCCTAACGGAAACATAGGTCATGGGTGGCTCGGAATTGACGATTCCCGTCCAGGCAATGGTAATGATATTTTTCTCATCCCCATTTCCGCAGCTAACCATAACCACGGGAAGCGGATTCAGCATTGTCCCTGGTTTAAGCTCTTTTTTCATTCTTACTCCTCATCGGGCAAAGCGTTCTTAACACTTACATAGACCTTTCTCTCATAGCTGGAGAAGGCTTCCTCTATTAAAGCATCATCCGGTTTCTTTGTTACCAAGCTAACCAAGGGAACCAACACCAGTCCCGCAACCATGGCAAGGACTCCCGCATTGATGGGTGATTGGAATACCGCAGGAAAGCTTCCCCTGGCTATCATATTTAATATCATCAAGCCGGAACCGAAGATGAAGCTGACATAGCAGGCAGCCTTTGTTGTTCCCTTCCAATAGAGAGAATATAGGAAGGGTGCCAAGAAGGCTCCCGCCAAAGCTCCCCAGGATACGCCCATAAGCTGGGCGATGAAGGTTACATTCCTCTTATATTGTATCAAAGCGATTACTGCAGAGATAGCGATAAATACCAGAATGAATCCGCGGATGAAGAGAAGCTGCTTTCTCTCGTCCATTTTCTTCACGATGGTTTCCTTCAGGAAATCCATGGTAAGGGTTGAGCTTGATGCTATTACCAGGGATGACAGTGTGGACATGGATGCGGACAGAACCAGAATCACAACCAGGGCAATCAGAGCCGGAGACAGATTGGAAAGCATGGTTGGGATGATGCTGTCATATCCGCTTTCCGCTGGATTCACCTGATCGGAGAAGAGACGCCCGAAGCCACCCAGGAAGTAGCAACCCCCTGCCACAACCAGGGCAAAGAGAGTTGAGATAACCGTTCCCTTATGGATGGATGACTCGTCTTTGATGGCGTAGAATTTCTGAACCATCTGCGGAAGTCCCCATGTACCAAGAGAAGTCAGGAGCACCACGAACAAAAGGTTAAGGGGCTCCGGTCCCAGGAAGGAGTTGAATACTCCCGGGGCATCGCTTACGGCCGGATCACTCACCTTTGCCAGACCCTCAAGAGATTCCATAAGTCCCCCTTTGCTGGCCAGCACCGCAGCGATAACTATTATTATTCCAAAGAGCATAATGATGCCCTGGATAAAATCATTAATGGCCGTGGCCATATATCCACCGGCAATTACATAGATTCCCGTAAGCACCGCCATTATGAGAATGCAAAGGGAATAGTCCATATTAAATGCCATACCGAAAAGTCTTGAAAGACCGTTATATAAAGATGCGGTATAGGGCACCAAAAATACAAATATGATAACGGAAGCAATTAGCTTTAAGGGCTTGCTGTCATATCTTTTGCCAAAGAATTCCGGCATGGTGGCAGAGTCCAACTGCTGAGTCATAAGCCTGGTTCTTCTTCCAAGAATCACCCAAGCCATAAGGGAACCGATTATTGCATTTCCAAGGCCCGCCCAGGTTGCGGCGATTCCGAATCTCCAGCCAAATTGTCCGGCATATCCAACGAATACCACCGCACTGAAATAGGATGTGCCATAAGCAAAGGCCGTAAGCCAAGGACCAACCGACCTTCCTCCAAGGACGAAGCCCTTAACATCCGTTGCGTGCTTTCGACAGTATAAGCCTATTCCCACCATAGTGGCGAAATAGATAATTAAAACTATAATTTTCATTTAACACACTTTCCTTTAAGTAAGATTTCTATGGAAGTTATTTTAGAACAGATTTATCGCGCGGTAAAGTGCTAAAGAAGGCTGAATCCGGCTACTCCGGCGGTCATCATAATCACACCGGCAATAATCACCCCAAGGGTTACCGCTCCTGCAGTGTGTTTGATGCCCATGTCCAGGATACTTGCAGCCAACGTGCCGGTCCACGCTCCTGTGCCAGGTAGCGGAATACCCACGAATAGGACCAGAGCAAGGAAAGTCCCCCAGCGCCCTGCCTTAGCGGTAAGCTTGGCACCGGCGCTTTCTCCTTTATTGTAAAGAAATCTGAACGCAGGCCCGATAATATTCTTATCCTGACCCCAGACAAGAATTTTACGTGCAAACAAGTATACAAACGGCATAGGGAGCAGATTCCCTATGATGCAGATTACATAAGAAGTTAAAATCGGCAATTCCAAATACTGTGAGTAAATAACAGCACCTCTAAGCTCAACTATTGGAATCATTGACATTAGAAATATCTTCAGATAATTAAGCATTCTCCGAATCCCTTTTAATCCTTAAGTCGATAATTATACTTAGAGCACAAAGAATCAGTACGCATATTCCAATAAATATAGCGAAGTTTCTAAATACTTCCCCCGGCAATATCTTAATTATTTCATCATATCTTTCATCGAAAATCCAGTTTTCTTTTCCCGGAAAAAAATGTGATGAAAGGCCACGAAGAATTTATCAAAATTCGCTGCGGCAAAACAGCCGATAACAGCTATCACCGCAATAAGTCCCGCGGGGCCCCAGAAGAAAGGACCTCTATCGTTTCCTCTGAATACCCACTTTTCTCCACCAGATTTAGACTATGAGTCTGCCCATAGTACAGCCCCCTTACTAAATTTGGAACTGTTATGGACAGACTCAAGATAAATAATGCTATAAATATGCTTAATGTGATTTGGTAAACTTTTTGTTGCATAACATTAATAATTATTTAATTAATAATTATTTTATTTATGCTTATTTTGTCTTTCTCTTACGCTGAGTTACTGCTACTAGGCCGGCAGCTGCTGCGCCTATTGCAAACATCCAGATTGCCATGTCTGTATTGTCGCCGGTAGGCGGAGTCTTGGTTTCTACCTTGGTCTCCGGTTTTGGCTCCGGTGCAGGAGTTGGGGTTGGGGCAGGCTCCGGTTCGGGTGTTGGTTCCGGTTCTGGTTCCGGCGTCGGTTCCGGTTCTGGTTCCGGTTCAGGTTCCGGTTCCGGTTCTGGAGTTGGGGTTGGCGTTGGCGTTGGAGCAGGCTCCCACTGGGCTACCAAAGTTATTTCTCCACCATCTCCCTGTTCGTGAAGATACTCAATAAAATCTTCCGGAGATTCAAATATCAAGTCATTTCCACTCTCATCCTTAAGGGTACTGCCGTCCGGAAGCTGAGCCTTGAATCCCTTAAATACGTAGCCCTCACGGGTGAACTGGTTATCCTTGGATGTAGCAGAGCCATCCGCCCCTGTAAAGTGCTGGTCCTCCATGGTTCCGCTTCCGCCGTTGGCATCATATTTAATTGTGTAATTATTTGGCTCATATACAGGCGTAAATTCAATGTTTCCTGTTATTAGAATCGAAGTCGGGTCATCAGTTTCCCCTTCCCCTATTATGTTGCCTTCCAGGTCCTTAATCACATATTTATATGTTCCGGTGAAATGATATCCTTTATTCGGAGTTACTCCATTTCCGCCTGTTACTTTATTTCCGTATTCTTCTCCGGACTGATTTCCTTTGCCATCGGATTTGCCGTGATCTCCGTCCAGATATTTAACCGTATACTTGTCCTTCTTGTATATAACTACTTCATTTTGATCACCGTCAGGAGGTGTAGTGCTGGAACTCGGTACCAGTTTCTTATCCGGTGTATAACCAGGAATGTCATCGGAATATACATCGGAATAGGATTGTGGTTCCCATTCTGCAGGCCATGTAACTGTTCCTGTCTCAGGGTCAACAGTTCCTGTCTGGCTAAATGTAAGTTCCTCCACAACTACCTTAGGATTGCCGTTTTCATCAAGAACCGGTGTTCCATCCTCGTACTTATATTCGATGGTGCGTTTTACTGTTTTTGTGCGGGTATTATCTATCACATTTGGAGTATAATACCCATCCACATATTCATACTCATCAGGCTCTATCACTGTAGGATATTCCGATTCATCAGGAACTTCCGTATCGTCAGGGTCATCCGGAACATATGTGATTTCTCCTGTTTCCGGATCAATAACAAAGGTTCCCTTTTCCGTTTTCACAGAATCAACCGGCTCA
>CAJOQI010000052.1 GCA_905236895.1 uncultured Peptostreptococcaceae bacterium
AAGTTTATGGGTACAGGAGAAAAGTTCGACGCCCTTGAACCCTTCCATCCGGAGAGAATGGCATCGAGAATTCTGGGAATGGGTGACCTGCTTACTTTGATAGAGAGAGCGGAGCAGGCCTTTGATGACCAGCAGGCCGAGGAACTGGAAAGAAAGATAAGAAAGAACCAGTTCACCTTGGAAGATTATTTAGAGCAGATGGGTCAGGTAAAAAATATGGGTGGTATATCCAAGATTCTGGAGATGCTTCCCGGCATGGGCCAGGGCCAGATAAGCGAAGAGGATATGGCAAAGGGAGAGCAGGAGTTCAAGCAGATGGAGGCAATAATCCAATCCATGACTCCCGCGGAGAGAAGAGATCCAAACATCCTGAACGCCAGCAGAAGAAAGCGAATTGCGGAAGGCTCAGGCCAGTCCGTTAACAAGGTAAATACCTTGATAAAGAAATTTGAAGAAACCAAAAAGCTGATGAAACAGTTCTCTGATCCCAATAAGATGAAGAAGAACAAAATGTTCAGAGGATTGTTTAACTAAGAAAGAGAGGAAAAGAAAATGGTTAAAATCAGACTTAAGAGAATGGGAGCTCACAAGAAGCCTTTCTACAGAGTGGTAGTAGCGGACTCAAGCTCCGCTCGTAACGGAAAGTTCATAGAAGAGCTTGGTTACTATGATCCACTTCAGGAGCCACCTGTAATCAAAATCGATGGAGAAAAGGCAAAGAAGTGGCTTGGTGACGGAGCTCAGCCCACAGAGGTAGTTAGAAACCTCCTTAAGAAGTCTGGCGTTATCGAGTAAGAAAGCTGGTGCATAATGACTAATTTAGTTGAAATCATCGCCAAGTCTCTGGTCGAACAGCCGGATAAGGTTGTGGTAACCAAAGAAGAAAAGGGCGAGGATACTTTGATAGTGCTTCAGGTGGCCTCCGACGATATGGGAAAAGTCATCGGTAAGCAGGGCAGAATCGCCAAGGCTATCAGAACCGTGGTTAAGGCTGCAGCAAAGGATGAATCCAAGGTTAACGTGGATATCGTTTCCGACGAGGAAGTTGCCCAGGGTCTTGGAATCAGACATCTGGAAGAAGCCGCGGAAGCTACGGTAGAAGCTGGTGAAGCGGGAGAAAAAGCCCTTGAGCAATAAGACTGTCGAAATGATAGTAATAGGCAAGGTGGTGGCTCCCGTAGGAATCAAGGGGGAGGTTAAGGTATATAGTTATTCCGACGACTCCTCCAGATTCTCGCGGCTTCAGGAGGTTTTTCTTGAAGGTTTTGATGAAGCCTTTGATGTTGAAAAAAGCAGACCATCAGGCACAACCGCAGTGGTAAAGCTTAAAGGCATTGAGAACAGAAATCAGGCGGAAGGCCTTAGGGGGAAGGCTGTAATGATTTCCGAAGAAGACCTTGAGGAATTGCCTGAAGGGACCTACTACGTAAGGGACCTGGTTGGACTTAAAGTTATAAACCTGGATACCGAAGAAGTGGTAGGAACCCTCACTGAAGTAATCCAAAACACCGCCCAGGATGTTTACCGGATCAAGCTGGACGAGGAAACCTACGGCCAGGGGAAACCTGATGCCCTGGTTCCCGCGGTAAAGGAATTCATAAAAGAAGTGGACCTGAAGAAGGGAATAATCCGCATTAGATTTATCGAAGGAATGATAGAGCAATGAAGATCAATATTCTGACCCTCTTTCCCGAGATGTTTGCTCCTTTAAGGACAAGCATGTTGGGAAGGGCCGAGGAGCAGGGACTTCTTGAATTCAATATTGTGGATATCCGCGAATTCAGCCTGAATAAGCACAGAAAGGCTGACGATTATCCCTTCGGCGGAGGACAGGGTCTGGTTATGATGGCTCAGCCAGCTTTTGATGCTCTTAAATCCGTTGGGGCAGAAGGACATAGGACCATCTTCATGTCACCAAAGGGAAGACTGCTGGACAAAGATTTGGCTCTTGACCTTGCAGGGGAAGAGGAGATCACCATCTTCTGCGGCCCCTACGAGGGACTGGATCAAAGGGTAATCGATGAATGGAAGATGGAGGAAATCTCCATAGGGGATTATGTTTTAACCGGAGGAGAACTGGCGGCCATGGTGCTTATAGATACGGCTGCTCGACTTATTCCCGGTGTTTTGGCATCGGAAGAATCGGCCCTGGAGGAATCTATTTATTCAGGCCTTTTGGAATATCCTCAGTATACTCAGCCCAGAAGTTATGAAGGGCTGGATGTACCGGAGGTGCTTCTTTCGGGTAACCACAAGGAGATCTATCTATGGAGATATGAGCAGGCCTTGAGAATCACCAAGGAAAGGCGACCGGATCTTTTTGATGCATATTTGAAGTCTCATGAAAAACTCACCAAGGATGAGGCTCGGGTATTGGAAAAAATCACTATATGTAGTAAAATAGAAATATGAAAAAGCGGAGAAACAAGGGCGTTATCTTGTTTTTATTGTTATTGATAGCGCTATATATTGTAATCTATGTGGTACCAAGCGTACCCGGGCTTTTCACCAAAACATATGTTGCGGAATTTGGGGAACTGGAAGTTTTTGACCAGGTTGAGGGATTTTTCGTTAGGACAGAAAATGTCTATTTGGCTCTGAACGACGGCAATGTAAGGAGACTGGTGGATGAGGACACTCTTTTAAGGGTGGGCACTCCCGCAGTTGAGGTTTCCTATGGGGAAAGCCCCGAAATATCGGATGAGCTTCAGAGAGCAAAGGATAGGCTGGGAGGAAACGGCCTGGTTTCCTCAGGTTATGGAGTTCTGGAAGGAGGAGTGGTTTCTTTCTACTTCGACGGATACGAGGGCAGCCTCAATCTGGAAAAGGCAATCAACTCCAAATACGATTTTTTTGATTCCATCCAAAAAAAGGGAGTCATCAAGCTGTCGGGCGATATGGTGGCTAAGGACTATCCCGTATTCAAGGCCATCAAGAACGACCTTTGGTATGTGGTAATCTATATTCCCTTGGATCATATGGAGAGATATTGGGAAGACAAGACAGTCTATCTTTCCGTAGATAGAGAAGGGGAAAAGGAAACCGTATCCATGGAAGTCTATTCCGTGGAGAAGGAGGGTGACCGTGGAAAGGTAATCCTGAAATCCGGAAACTATCTAAAGGGTTTGGGTTCCTTAAGAAGAGAGGACGTAAGGGTAGAAACCAGCAAGACCAAAGGCCTGATGATTCAAAGGGAAAGCCTCATAGAAGAGGATGGTGTTTTGGGAGTATATGTGGTAGACAAGACCGGACAGGAAGGTTTCCACCCCGTTAATATATTGGACGAAAGCGATACCATGGTTGTAGTATCCGCCACAGGCTTCTACGACGAGAATGGTGAATACGTGGATACAATCGATCCCTTTGATGATGTAATGGTTACACCCCCGGGAGAAAAGAAAGAAGGGGAATGATTATGGATGTTGGAAATATCCGAGAAAATATAGAATCCATAAGAGAGACCATTAAGGAGGCTGCAGAGTCCGTAGGGAGAAATCCCGAAGACATAAACCTTATAGCCGTAACAAAGCTTCACGGTCCGGAAGAGATTAACGAAGCCATAGATTGTGGCATTAAGGATATAGGAGAAAACAAAGTCCAGGAGCTTCTGGAAAAGTACGAAAAGGTTAAACCTGTAAGATGGCATTTAATCGGTCACTTGCAGACAAACAAAGTAAAGTATATAATCGATAAAGTAGATCTAATACATTCCGTCGACTCCCTGAAACTGGCTCAGGAGATTGATAAAAGAGCCCTTCAGCACGGAAAGATAATGGATGTCTTAATCCAGGTAAATGCGGCGGAAGAGGAAAGCAAATTCGGAGTTTCTTCAGGGGACACGGAGAATCTTATCCAAGAGATAATAGAGACCTGTCCCAATGTGAGAATTAAAGGCCTAATGTGTATTGCTCCATTGGAGGAGGATATGGAAAAGGTAAGACCCTTCTTTGCCGAAGTTAAGGAGATCTTTGATCGGTATGTGGGAGATGAATCCGGCAGAACCGATTTCAGATATTTGTCTATGGGAATGACCGACGACTATCCTGTGGCCATCCAGGAGGGGGCCAATATGGTAAGGATCGGAAGAGCGATTTTCGGAGCCAGAAACTATAGACAAGAAGAAAAATAGTTAAACCAAAGGAAGTATTATATAACTATAAGGAGGAAAAATGGGATTCACTGATTCTTTGAAGAAGGTAATAGGCATTGAAGAACTTGGCGAAAACGATGTGGTTACCGAAGACGAAATCATGGAAGAAAAAGAGCGTATTGCCAGAGAGAGCAGACGTGAGGAGAGAGCTGTTACTCCTATCGTGAGAAAGGAAAGAGAAGCTGCTCCCGAAAGAGCAAGAGTTTCTTATGGTGAGAGATCTGCTCAGAAGAGTTATTCTCTTACGGGAACCAATTCCTGGAAGCTTATCGTAATCGAGCCCAAGGGATTCGAAGAATGCCCCAAGCTGGTTGATAATCTTAAGGCAAGAAAGCCGGTTATCCTCAATCTGGAAAAGCTTGAAACAGAAATCGCTCGTAAGATTTTTGACTTCCTTAGCGGAGCAACCTATGCACTCAACGGAAATGTACAGAAGATTACAAGCAATGTATTCATCTTTACTCCGGAGAATGTTGCTGTTGCCGCAACTCAGATGAAGAATACCATGGCTGAGCCAGAGGACGATCGCAATCCCTGGAGGTAAGTCTTGGTACTGCGAATAGCATATTTAATACAGTGGCTGGGTGATACTTTCACCCTGCTACTTTTCATACGTGCGATTCTAAGTTGGATATCCAATAGCTCTCTTCCGGGCAGCAGAGGGATATACGAGGCTTTGGTGAAGATTACGGAGCCTGTGGTTTCCCCTTGCAGAAAGCTGCTGGACAAGGTCTATAGCGGTCCTATTGATTTTTCCGTATTTGCCGCCATGGTTCTTGTGGAGATAATAGAGCGATTGGTTATAACCATAATGCTGAAGGTGTTTGTTTAATCATTTGGGGAGGATATTATGATTACACCTAAAGAAATAGAAGAAAAGGATTTTAAGAGGTCACTTAGAGGTTATGACGAGGATGAGGTGGATGAATACTTGGATCTTATCATCCTCGATCTTCAGGCTCTTCAGGACGAACTGGCAAAGGTAAAGGCAGAAAACGAAGCCCTGAAGAAAGAAAATATGGATCACAAGGATTCTCAGGTTTCCGTGATGCATACACTGGATCAGGCAAAGAAACTGATGCAGGATATTTCCGAGAGCGCAGAAAAGAGGGCGGACATTATCATCAGAAACGCCAAGTTGGATGCTGAGATGATACTTAAGGACGCCAAGGACTCCGTTTACAAATACAGCGGAGAGGGCGGGGATTTAAGAGAACAGGTAACCTCCTTTAGGGAGAGATATCGCAAAATGCTTCAGGATGAACTTGAACAGTTCGAGAGCAAAAGCGATAGTTTTCTTGAGGAGTTTGACCAGGAATTCATGCCCAAGTCCATAGTGGATGAGCTTCCCGATACGGAGGACATTGCTATTGACAAAGCAGAAGCGGAATTGGAAAAGATAAAGGTGAGAGAGAATATGTCTCCGGAGGAGCTCTTTGCTCAGCTGGAAAAAGAGATTAAGACAGGCACTTCTCTTTCCGGTGGTATTCTGGGTGATGGAGATGGAGCAACAAAGGAAACAACCGCCATCAGCTCTGAAGAAATAAGGAAATTGCTTGAAAAAACAGATAAGAGATAGAAAAATGTATGAGGCTGTTCTCATAATTGCCATAGTTCTTCTGGACCAAATCAGCAAGATTGCTGTTAGGACCAATATGACTCTTGGGGAGAGCATAGATGTCATTCCCGGATTCTTTGCTCTCACCTATTTTGGCAACGACGGAGCGGCCTTTAGTTCTTTCAGGGGACAGAGGATTCTTTTAATTGGAGTATCCATAATCGCAATCATCCTCACACTGATTTTTTTATGGAAAAACAAAAAGTCCGGGGGAGTGGCCCATGGGAATATTCTCTATGCTTCTTCTCTCGCCATTATATGTGGCGGTGGAATAGGGAATCTAATAGACAGGGTTCTATACGGCACTGTTACGGATATGCTTGACTTTAGCGTCTTTCCGCCGATTTTCAATGTGGCTGATATAGGAGTTACGGTTGGTTGCGGTCTCCTGATTATCTATATGATTTTCTTCGACGGAAAGAATGAAGAAACGAGGGCTGACCATGAGTGAGAACAGAGCAATCACCATAGTAATAGAAGCCCAAGATGCAGGGGAAAGACTGGACCTCATTCTTTCCAAATACCTTTCGGAGATTTCCAGAAGTCAGGTGCAGAAACTGATTGGGGAGGGGAAGGTCCTCAGAAAAAACCGGACTTCTTGTGATGCGGTGGAGGAAAAGAAAACCAAGGTAAAGGAAGGGGAAACCTATATTATTTCTCTTCCGGAAGAAGAGTCAAAGGAACTTATACCTGAACCCTTAAGGGAAGATGTAAAAATAGTATTTGAAGATGAAGACCTTATCGTAATAGATAAGCCCAGAGATCTGGTGGTCCATCCCGGCGCGGGAAATAATGAGGGAACTCTTCTTAACGGTCTCTTAAGCCATATAGGAACGGAATTTAAATCCGTAGGGGATCCTGAAAGAGCGGGAATCGTCCACAGAATAGATAAGGATACCAGCGGCCTACTGGTGGTTGCAAAGTCGGATAGAGCCTATGAATCCCTCAGAAGGCAATTCGACGACCACTCGGTGGACAGAACATATATTGGCCTATGCTATAACAATATCAAAGAAGACAGTATCACCATAGATAAGAATCTGGAGAGAGATCCTTCCAATAGACTTAAATACAGGGTCTGTGACCAAGGGGGAAGAAGAGCAATAACCCATATAGCGGTTCTTCAGCGCTTTGGAAACTATACACTGTTTGAAGCGAAGCTTGAGACCGGAAGAACTCATCAGATAAGAGTTCATATGGCATCCATAGGCCATCCTCTGGTTGGGGATACAACCTATGGGCCAAGGAAGGATAGCCTTAAGATGGGTGGACAGATTCTTCATGCAAAGGAACTGGGCTTTACCCACCCTGCCACAGGGGAGAGGGTTTTATTCGAAAGTCCCATCCCTGAGTATTTCACCAAGGCCCTCGCCAAGATAGATGTAAGATGACAAAATGAAAAGCTGCCGGGCAAATCAATCCAACTCCAACGATACGGTTTGTATTACATCTACAGGAGGAGCATCCAAGGGCAATGAAATGATTAAATTGATGCAGTCCTCACATAGGAACCCACCCTTAAAGGTCCTATTGTGATAGATATTGCCACAGATCGAGCATGGATGTTTCATAATTATCTCCTTTCATGGCAAGAGCCTTGACCTGATGTTAAGACCCAAGAATGGGGAAAACAAGGGGTTTTTAATTAGCCTGCTAAAAAAAGCCGATTTACTGTCGGATAATCGTTATTCCCTGCATTTTTCGTTTTATGAGGAAGGTGAAGAATATGTATAATACATTCCTTTATGAGAATTTCACTGAAGAATTAAAAGGATATATATGGGATGTTCCCAACCCTAAAAAAGTTCTCTGCATAATCCACGGAATAGGAGAATATGCGGGACGATATGACAGACTGGCAGGATATATGAATGATGGGGGAATAGCTGTCCTCTCCATGGACCTTCCGGGCCATGGCCAGTCCTATGGACTTAGGGGACATACACTTAGGAAAGAGGCCTTTGATGCAATAGATTGCATGCTGGCCTATTCCCAAGAAAAATATCCCGGTATTCCAATCGTTCTCTACGGTCACAGCATGGGTGGAAACCTGGGACTGGATTATAGAGCAAGGGGAGAGAAAAATGACCTGCCTGAGAAATATGCCATTTCCGCTCCTTGGCTTAGACTCACCAAGAAAATGCCAAAGCCGGCATATACTGCCCTCAGGGGAATTGCGGCTCTGGCTCCAACAAAGGCTATTTCCTCCGGATGCAAGGCGGAGGATTTGGGGAATCTGGAATATGTGGGAGAATACCATGGAGACAATCTGGTTCACGCATATATCACCCTTGGGACCGCAATGGAATGCTTTGATATCGGAGAAGCCATAGCCCTTGGAAAAAACGAGAACAATGGAAGAGCCGCTGATAAGCCACTGCTATTGATGCACGGATCCGAGGACAAAATCTGTGATGTAAGGGGCTCCCGCATGGTTGCCGCAAGGCTTGAAGGTGATCCCAATTTCAGATATGTGGAGTGGCCAGGATACTATCACGAAATCCATAACGGCGGTCCCAATGCCACGGGAGAAGAACCAATCCTTACTTTAAGAGATTTTGTTCTGGAGTAATTGGGGCGGAAATATTTGCCGAATATATTGAATAATGCAGAAGAAAAAAGCTGCCCTTTAGGGCAGCTTTGGTGTTATATATACGGTTTTGTTATTTGTGAAGATTACCATGCCCGGCTTCGCTCCCGCAGGTTTTTTTACATAGCGGACCTTCACATAATCCACGGGAACCTGGGCGGAATTTCTTGCCTTGCTGTAATATGCTGCGATTTCTGCTGCGAAATAAATATCTTCTGGCTCCGGCTCTTTGCCCTTAAGTTCCATGATTACATGGGAACCGTGAATGTCCTTGGTATGGAGCCATAGATCCGTCTTCTCCGCCATCCTTAGGGTAAGCTCGTCGTTTTCTTTATTGTTTCTACCAACCAGAACTCTGAATCCGGAAGGAGAGGTAAAGACGTGAGGGGAGGCCTTAAACTTCTTATTCTTTCCTCCGGCCTGGGATTTCTTGGAGGAACCCTTCTTGATATATCCGTTTTCCCTTAGTTCCTCTCTTATGGCCTCCAGGTCTTCGGGCTTTTCTATCTGCTCAAGGTGGGCCAAAGAGGATTCCAAATAATCGATATCTTCTTGGGTTTCCTGAAGCTGAAGCTGCTTTTCCTTTACGGCGGTCTTGGCCTTTCCGTAGCGCTTATAATAGTTCTGAGCATTCTTGGAAAGGGAGAAACGGGGATCCAGAGGTATGCTTATTTTCTTACCGTCGTAATAATTGTCCAATGTTATGGATTCAGGTGTATCGGGACTTAAGTGAAGATTTGCCGTCAATAACTCGCCGTAAAGCCTTAAGTGCTCCGAGTCCTGAGCTTCCAATAGATCCTCGAACAGCCTTTGTTTTTTTAGGAGGGCCTTTTCCAAGAGATCCTTAAGATGCTTTGTTAAGTCTCCCGCACTCTGATTAAGCCTTCCCATCTTGGCCTTTCCGGCGAAGAAGTCATCTATGCAGGAAGATAGGGAGGGATAATCTTTACGGATGCAACCATCCTGGTATTCCGAAAGATCCCCAATGTGATAGTCAACAAAGCTTTGATCCTCATCGTTAATATAGGCATGGGCGGAATAATCTCCCGACTCTGCGGCCTTGGACATGGATGTGAGATAGGAGTAGGGATTTGGATTGACCGCCAGCTCCGCGGCCAGCTGTGGTGATATGCCTCCCACCTTGCTGAGAATGACTTTCCCATCCTTGGGTAGGGAATTAAGCTCCTCCTCGCTCCAATCATCAAAGCCTCTTTTCTCCTGGGCAGGAGGATATGAATATCTCATGCCGGGAAGAACCTGGCGGACCCTGCTGGTATCAAGGGATATATGCTTGATGCTGTCCAGAATATTTCCCGACTCCGCATCTACCAGAATTATATTGCTGTGCTTACCCATGATTTCGAAGATAAGCTTTTTATTCATGGTGAAACCCAGTTCGCTAACTGTTTCGAATGATATTTCAATTATTCTTTCGTAGCCGTGCTGGGTGATATCCTGAATTCTTCCGCCTCCAAGGTGTTTTCTTAATAGCATGCAGAAATTGGAGGGGGTAGGAGGGTTATAGGGATTGTCCTCTATCAGATGGACCCTTGGAGCATTTCCGGAAACGTCGGCAAAGAGACGATAATTACCTGTTCTGCTGTGAACCCCAACAACCAGCTCCTCTCTAAGGGGCTGGTAAATCTTATCTATCTTGCCCTGGAGAAGCTTTTCCCTAAGCTCACTTACCATGGCTTTTGTAATTATTCCGTCATATGCCATATGCTCCACCTCGTATGAATTGATTGTATTTACATGGGGGCTCAATGTCAAATAATTGACCCTTTCAAAGGGTAAAAATGATATAATATACAAGCGTGGGCTTAGGCCCTTTAGTTTCATAAAAACCCAAAGGGAGGCATTATGATAAAGAGTATGACGGGCTTCGGAAGAGCCGAGGCAATGGATGAAAAGAGAACCATAATCTGTGAGATTCGTTCCGTAAACCACAGATACTGCGATATTAGCGTTAAGATGCCCAGGCGCTATTCTTTTGCTGAAGAGAAGGTTAAGCAAGCCATCAAGGAGAGGATAAACCGAGGCAAATTGGATGTGTCCATTGTTGTGGATAATCTTAAAGAGGGAGATACATCCATCAGACTTAATACGGATATGGCAAAAAAATATTTGGAGAATCTAAAGGAACTTCAGATGGAGGTTCCCATTGACGGAGATTCATCCATCTCTCTTGAATATCTGGCGTCTCTTCCCGATGTGCTTAAGATAATTCCCGACGTGGAGGATGAAGAAGAAATTACCAAGGCCATTCTGGCGGTAGTCAGAGAGGCTACGGTAAAGCTGGAAGAGATGAGAACCTTGGAAGGAAAGAAACTGGAAGAGGATTTAATCGGAAGGGGAAAGACCATTCAAGGCTTTGTTGGTGAAATAGAAAAGGCTGCGGAGAGAGTTCCCAAGGCCTATAGCGAAAAGCTAAGAGCCAGAATAAAGGAATTGATAGGGGATGCTGCGGAGATCCCCGAGGATAGGATTATCCTGGAATCGGCAATCTTTGCTGATAAATGCAGCATTGCAGAGGAACTGACCAGGCTTAAGAGCCATATGGACCATATGGAAACCATAATCGCCGAGGAGGGAGAACCTCAGGGAAAGAGACTGGATTTTCTGGTACAGGAAATGAATAGGGAGGCCAATACCATAGGCTCCAAGGCCAACGATTTTGAGGTAACGGAACTTATGCTTAAGGTTAAGGCGGAGGTTGAAAAAATAAGGGAGCAGGTCCAGAACGTGGAGTAATCCGTCGGTATAATTATGCAGAAAATTAAGATTTATTAAGGTTTTTTTAGAATCTTGGGGTTTATAATTACTAGTGTATATAAATTAAAAGGAGCGTATTATGGAAAGATTTAAGGGAATTATTGCCATTATTCTGATTTCCCTCTTGGCATTGGGATTGGCAGCATGTGGAACCGAGGCGACTATCAGTATTGATGACGATGGAATGGTAACGGAACTTGATACCAAGCTGCCTCGCACAGTAGAAAAGATCCTTGCCGACGGGGGAATAACCTTGGGAGAAGGTGATGTTGTAACACCATCTCTGGACACCAAGCTTTCTGAAGCTCAGGAGATTGTGGTTGAGAGAAAGCATACTGTAAACCTGGCTTTGGGAGATGGTAGCACCAAAGAAGCCGGCATAGTCGGAGGTACGGTTGGGGACCTTCTAAAGCAGGAGGGAATCAATCTGACCGATAAGCAGATGACCAGCGTTCCCCTTGATGAGCCCATCAAAGAGGGAATGGAAATTAAAATAGTCGATATGCTTTCCCTGTCGATTATCTGCGACGGAAAGACAGTTGAGAAAAACGTAAGCTCTCTAACGGTTGGGGATGCTCTTAAGGAATGCGGAGTTACACTTGGAAACGACGATAGAGTTAATCCGGATATTAAAACCGCCCTTAAGGAAGGAATGGAAGTAACCGTTGAGAGAGTTAAGATTGAGGAAGTAAAAGAGAAGGAAGCCATAGACTATGAAGTGGCTTATGAATATACGGATTCTCTTAATTTGGGTTATGAATCAGTCAGCGTAGAGGGAGAGAACGGAGAAAGAGAAGTAACCTATAAGATTACCTATGTTGACGGAGAAGAGGAAAGCAGAGAAGTGGTTTCTGAATCTGTCATAAAAGAGCCTGTAACCGCTGTGGTCCTGGTAGGTACATATGAGGAACCGGTTTATACCGGACCCTATGAGCTCTATAGAGAAAACTTCCCCGATTGCGACGGATCGGGACACGGATACTACGAAGTTCATTATTCCGACGGAAGTGTTGCATATATAGATTATTGATATATCCGATTAATATAGAAAGGACTGCCCATGACCTTTTTTAAGAAACACCTTACAGCTCTAACAAGCTTAATCCTGGTTGTATTGCTGATGCTTGGATCCACCTCCATGGTTTTGGCTGAAACGGGAAGCGGGAATGCCGATAATGAGGCCGAAAGTTCCGAGCAGGTTAAGGAAAAAAGAGGCACAGGTATCTATAAGGATGCCGACGGGAAATGGAGATACTATAAAAAAGGTGTTTTCAATTCCAAATTCACCGGCCTTGCAAAAACCGCATCTGATGGACAATGGTTCTATGTGGAGAATGGAATAATCAATTTCTCCTATAGAGGATTGGCTTGCAATCCCAATAACGGATGTTGGTTCTTTGTTAAAAAAGGCAAGCTGGACTGGTCTGCAACGGGTTTCTATCATAACGAAGAGGACGGAAAATATTACTATATTAGAAACGGCAGATTCCTATCCAATTATACCGGCCTGGTAAAGAACCCGAAAAACGGTAAATGGTTCTATGTAAAAGACGGAATAGTTGACTGGGAGTATTCCGGCCTTGCCAAGAGCATAACCAATAAACAGTGGTACCATGTTACCAAGGGATATTTTGACAAAGAGTATACAGGATTATCCTTAAGTCCCATCAATAACAGATACTATCATGTTAAAAAGGGAAGCCTGGATACAAGCTTTACCGGAATATCCGAGGTTAAAGAAACGGGCGACCTGTATTATGTAAGAGAAGGTCTTGCCAAGAAGAACGAGAATATGCTTAGGAAGGTAGACGGAAACTACTATTTCGCAGGGGAGAATGGAATCCTGGCAAGAAGCACTTTGTTTGATTTCGAAGGTAAAACCTACGGTGCAACCGATAACGGAATCCTTGCAAAATCAGGTTGGAATAAGGTAGGGGACAGATATCAGTATTTCGTTAAATACAGTCCCAATTCCGCCAGTCTAAAGGCTGCCAAGATTTTGGACAGCATTGGCTGGACCTATGAAGCTGCCTATGCATATTGCAGAGATACTTCATATTATCGGCTCTACGGAGATCTGTCCGTTTATGGATCCGCATGGTGCGCGGAATATCTCTTTGATAATCGTAGGGGTAATTGCTATACCAAGAGCGGAGCCTTCTATTATCTGGCAAAGGTAATAGGATATGAAGGCCTCAAGCATATGGCAGGCAGCGTAGAATGGGGCAATCGTCACGGATGGTGCGAGGTTGTGGAGAACGGAAGAACATATATCTACGATCCCACTGCGGACGATATGTCTCACAGATTCCAGAGACCGAGCACAGCCGGTTGGTCAAATTATAAGGCGCCAATCGGAAGCTCACAAACATATAGGATAGACTGGAAGAGCGTTGTTCCGTCATAAATCACAATGACCTTGAAAAGAGTATAGCTACATGCTATACTCTTTATTTACAGGCGTAAAATAATAGATTTACGGAGAAAAAGAATGAATCACGATTGCAAACACCCTGGAGAATTGTTTATCATTTCCGGACCATCGGGAGCCGGCAAAGGGACCATCTGCAAGGAACTCCTAGAGGATGCGGAGAATATGGTGTTATCCATATCAGCAACCACCAGAGAGCCTCGTGAAGGAGAGGTCCACGGTGAACATTATTTTTTCATAGACAAGGAAACCTTCTTAACCAGAATTGAGGAGGGAGGATTCCTGGAATATGCCGAAGTATATGAAAACTATTACGGCACACCCAAGGACAATGTAATCCAAAAACTTCAAGAAGGTATAGATGTGGTTCTGGAAATAGATATCCAGGGAGCCATGAAGGTAAAGGAAAACTATCCGGAAGGAATATTTATCTTTATTCTTCCACCTTCCCTGAAGGAGCTTAGAAGACGTCTCATCAACAGAGGAAGGGACTCCATGGAAGAAATAGAGAAGAGGCTTTCCAAGACAATGGATGAGATTCGTCAGATTCATTCTTATGATTACTTTGTTGTAAACGACGATCTGGAAGTAGCTGTTTCAGAGGTAGAATCCATTGTAACCGCGGAACACGACAGAGTTGTGGACCACGGGGCCGAGCTTGTGAAAATGTTTGAAGAGGAGGCGAAATAAATGCTTTATCCATCCATAAACGAAATCAGAGAAAAAGTAGACAGTAAATATACCCTGGTTGTTCTTGCAGCAAAGAGAGCAAGGGATATCGTGGACGAATATCCGGTACTCACTCAGTCCTGTGACAACGAGAAGCCGGTTTCGGAAGCTGCATTTGAGATTAACGAAGACCTGATTTCATATAAGAGAAAATAGTAAAATCCCTTGCATTTACTTAATTATTAGCATATAATTATTGGCGGTCACGCTTTGTGACCGCCAATTTATTTTATCACACACACCCGGGGAGCCATGGCACCGGTGCCTCTTAAATGAGGTTGGCCAAGAGCGAAACCCGAGTGGAAGAGAACAACTGGAGGAAAAGAAATGTCAGTAATCTCAATGAAATCCCTGCTTGAGGCAGGCGTCCACTTTGGACATCAGACAAGAAGATGGAATCCTAAGATGAAGCCCTATATCTTCACCGAAAGGAATAACATCTACATTATCGATCTTCAGAAGACAGTCAAGAAGATTGACGAAGCTTACGACTTCATCAGATCGGTAGCAGCAGAGGGCAAGCCCGTTCTCTTTGTTGGAACAAAGAAGCAGGCTCAGAATGCCATCAAGGAAGAAGCTATCCGTTGCGGACAGTATTATGTAAGCGAAAGATGGCTGGGCGGAATGCTCACCAATTACAAGACCATCAGCGCTCGTATCAAGAGACTCAATGACATCAATAAGATGGAAGAGGATGGCACATTCGAAAAGCTTTCCAAGAAGGAAGTTATCAAGCTTAAGGCCGAGAGAGACAAACTTGAAAAGAACCTGGGTGGAATCAAGGATATGAAGAGCATGCCCGGAGCAATGTTCGTAGTTGACCCCAAGAAGGAAAGAATCGCCGTTAAGGAAGCAAAGATTCTGGGAATCCCCGTAGTAGGTATTGTTGATACAAACTGCGATCCGGACGAAGTTGACTATGTAATCCCCGGTAATGACGACGCTATCAGAGCCGTAAAGCTTATAAGCGGCAAGATGGCAGACGCTATCATTGAAGGAAACGAAGGCGAAAGCTTTGATGAGGGAGACCAGAATGCAGTAGAGGCTCAGGTTGAGGCCGAAGCTGAGGCAGCCCAGGAAGTTGCTGAGGATATTGAAGAAGTAGCTGAAGCTGCTGAAGAAACAGTAGAAGAGTAATAGTTCTTGATAATATAGGAGGAACCAAAATGGCTGTAACAGCTCAAATGGTAAAAGAACTGCGTGAAATGACAGGCGCAGGCATGATGGATTGCAAGAAGGCTTTGGAAGAAGCTGATGGCAATATGGATCAGGCAGTTGAAATCCTGAGAGAAAAGGGACTTTCAAAGGCAGCCAAGAAGGCCGGAAGAATTGCGGCTATGGGTCTTGTAAGAGTAGCTCTTTCTGAAGACGGTAAGACAGCTTCCGTTGTAGAAGTAAACTCCGAAACAGACTTCGTAGCAAAGAACGATGAATTCATCGGCTTTGTAGAAGGATTGGCCAAGCTGGCTCTGGAAGCGGAGAGCAATGATATCGATGCATTCAAGGCTATGGCTTTTGACGGTGGAACAGTTGAAGAGGCACTGATTGCAAAGATTGCAAAGATCGGTGAAAACATGTCCATCAGAAGAATCGAAAAGGTTTCCGGAGATGTTCTTGCTACATACACCCACGGCGAAGGAAATATCGGCGTTATCGTTACAGCAAAGGGCGCTGACAGCGATGACAACAAGGCAGCTCTGAAGAATATCGCAATGCAGGTTGCCGCAATGAATCCTCAGTATGTAAGCAGAGATGAAATCTCAGATGAGGAGCTTGCTAACCTTAGAAAGATTACTCTGGAAAGCGCACTTAACGATCCTTTCACACTTCCCAAGCCCATCTTAAATGGACTTCTTGACAAGGTTGAAGGCGTTTGGGACCAGGCAGATGTGGACATCCTTAAGGAGAAGAGAACTGACAAGAGCTTCAACTTCAACTATCTGCCAAACTTCCTTTCTGAGGAAGCCAAGGAAAAACTTGCCGGCCTGGCAATTGCCGATAAGGCTGCAATCGTAGACAACCAGATCTTCTCCGGTCTCGTTGACGGCCGTGTTAAGAAGGAACTGAAGGAAATGTGCCTGCTGGATCAGACATATGTAAGAGCTGAAGACGGTAAGCAGACTGTAGGAGAGTATCTTAAGACAGTAGACGGAAATCTGGCTCTCACAAAAGCTGTAAGATTCGAAGTAGGCGAAGGAATCGAAAAGAAGGAAGAGGACTTCGCTGCTGAGGTTGCCGCACAGCTGGCTAAATAAGCTTTATATCAAAGGATTTAAGACTGTCGCTTAGGCGGCAGTTTTTTTCTGTATTTACTGTTGGTAAATTTCAGGGATTATTCCCATGATTCCTTGATAGAAAGGCCTCGTTGTTGTATTATTCAAGTATAGTTTTTTGAAAGGTAAAGCATGAATGAAAAGACGGATTAATAGGATAATAGCTATCCTCATAATACTGATTCTGGCCTTGGGACTGATTACGTCCTGTGGCAAGAAAAAACCTCAGCAGGACCCTGAAAAGCCTGTTGAAGAACCTGAAGAAGAGGCCCCAATAGATAAGGATGGGTCCTATTTCTCAAAGGATGAGGTGGCCCTATATATTCATACCTATGGAGAACTTCCAAGTAATTTCATTACCAAGAAGGAAGCCCAAAAACTGGGCTGGGCCGGCGGAAATGTGGAGAAGGTTGCTCCTGGTATGGCTATAGGGGGAGATCATTTCGGAAATTACGAGGGTCTTCTTCCGGATAAAAAAGGAAGAACTTATTACGAATGCGATATAGATACCAATGGTTATAAGGACAGGGGTTCCAGGAGAATAATATTCTCCAATGATGGGCTTATTTACTATACCCATAACCATTATAAAAGCTTTGAACTGCTTTACGGGGAGGAATAGAAATGAAATATCAGTTGGACTTAAGCAATGTTAAAACCAAAGAAGAATTCCATGAACTAATAAGAGAAATCCTCCCGGCTCCCGACTATTACGGAAACAATTTGGATGCCTTAAACGATATTCTTTGGGATCACGGCGAAGGGGATTTGGATGTGCAAGTTATAGGCATGGATAAGGTCCCTGAAGATCTTAAAGGCTATATGGAGGCTTTTAGATCCATGGCAGAGGATGTTTCGGAAGAGAATCCTACGGTCAATTTCACCTTTGGTGAAGAGGATGGTATGGAGGAGGAAAGCTTTGATGAAGAGGTTCCGGTAGCAATCTATGCCGTTCTCATGGCAGGAGGAAGAGGAAGCAGGATGGAAGGGGATATTCCCAAGCAATTCCGCATGGTAGGAGATAAACCTCTCATCATCCATTCCCTAATGGCCATGGTGGATTCTCCATACTTCCGGAGAGTAATAATTCCTCTTCCGGAAGAGCATATTGAATTGATGGGAGAATTAATTGAGAGTTATTGCCCTGAGGCGGGTATAATAGACCTAATTGTAGGTGGAGAAGAGAGAGCGGAAACTCTGGAAAAGGCCTTGAACTATATAGAGGATACCTACGGGCTTGAGGAATGGGATATAGTCTTAACCCATGATGCCGCAAGGCCAAACCTAAGTCAAAGGATGATGAAGGAGTCCATAGAAAGCGCCTTAACCTGTGGGGCCTCTACCTGTGCGATTCAGGCTACGGATACCATAGCATATAGCACGGAAGGTGAAGTGGTAGAAGATATTATAGATAGAGACTCGATCTATAGGATTCAGACTCCCCAGACCTTCATTGCCAAGCTCTATATGGATATATGGGAACAGCTTAAGGAAGAGTATTCCTTCACAGATGTTACAGGGGTTTTCAATGTGGCGGAATTCTCTGTGGCCATAGTACAGGGAGACAGATGGAATCTCAAGATCACCTATGAGGAAGATCTTATAGTAGCGGAAGCGCTCCTAAACAATAGGGAGGAGCTCTAACAAACAAGGAGGAATAATGTACGATATAGCTATAGTAGGAGCCGGTCCCGCCGGAATGACAGCAGCCATATATGGAGCAAGAGGCGGGAAAAAGGTTATCATGATAGAAAAGCTAAGCTACGGTGGGCAGATTATCAATACCCCCGAAGTTGAAAACTATCCGGGAACCAATGTGGTTTCAGGCGTTGAACTGGCCATGAGCATGTATGACCAGGCATCAAAGCTTGGGGCAGAAATAGACTTCCAAGAGGTTACGGGAGTGGAAAAGAGAGGGGAAGGAGACTTCCTGATAAAAACCGCCTCGGGAAAGGAAATAGGGGCAAAGTCCGTAATTCTTTCAACCGGTGTAAAGGCCAGACCCCTTGGAATCGAAAGAGAAGAAAAACTGGTGGGCTTGGGAATATCCTATTGCGCCACCTGCGACGGAGCTTTCTTTAGAGGAAAAGACGTGGTCATCATGGGTGGAGGAAATACAGCCCTTGAAGATGCAGAATATATGGCAACCATAGCGAATAAGGTTTACCTGGTCCACAGGAGGGACCAATTCAGGGGTGACGAGATTACCGTTGAAAGGCTTAGAAAGAAAGAGAACGTGGAGCTCATATTAAACAGCCTCCCCGCAGAGCTTTTGGGAGATCCGAGACTAAGTGGAATCAAGATAAAGAATGTGGAAACGGGAGAGGAAAGAGAAATAGAGTGTAGCGCCGTTTTCGTGGCCTATGGGCATATCGCTCAGAACCAAGCCTTTGCCGATATTACGGAACTTGATTCTGCGGGATTCTTTGCTTCCGGAGAGGATTGCATGACTGGAACAAAGGGTCTCTATGTGGCGGGAGACTGCAGGGAGAAAAACAGAAGACAGCTGGTAACCGCAACTTCCGACGGTGCGGTTGCGGCAATGAATGCAATAGATTATTTGAACAGCCTTTAATTGATGAAAGAGACCTTGCTAAAAACTGCGGCAGCAGGAATTAATATTCTCTATCTTCCTTTTCGCCTTAAGCCCCAGAGGAATAAGGTGACAATTATCAGCAGACAGTCCAATAAACCCTCTATGGATATTAAGGCTATCTCCGGAGAATTGGAGGGAAGAGGAATAGAGACTGCGGTTCTCTGCAAGAAAATGGACGAATCCATCAAAGGATTTGTAAAATTTCTTCCGGAGACCTTGAGGCAGATGCATCATATAGCGGAATCCAAGGTGATTCTCCTTGATGGATACTGTCTCCTTATTTCCGTGCTTCCCAAGCTGAAGAATAAGAAGGTTGTGCAGGTTTGGCATTCCCTTGCGGCCATCAAAAAATTCGGTCATCAAAATATTGGAAGACCGGGAGGAAGAGATCCTGTTCTTGCAAGGGCTCTTAAGCTTCACAGAAATTATGACGAGGTTTTGGCTCCGGGAAAGGCCATGGGCAAACTTTTTGCCGAGGCTTTTAATGTGGAGGAAGAAAGGATTAGAATCCTTGGACTTCCCAGAATAGAGATCCTCTCCAAAGGGGAGGATATAGACCTTTTCAAGGTTTACGAAAAATACCCTCAGATTGAAGGAAAGAAAATAATCCTCTACGCCCCCACATTTAGAAGGGGTAAGGGCCTGGACTTAAGGGGAATAATGGAAGCCTTTAATCTTGAAGACAAGGTTTTGGTTATTAAAAGGCATTCTGAAGATAAAGGTGTTAATTCGGCGGATAATCCCAATATAATAATCGACAGTATATTCCCGTCGACGACATGGCTTAATATATGCGAAAAACTCATAACGGACTATTCGGCTATTTCTTTGGAAGGAGCTTTGCTGGATAAGGAATTATATATCTATCAGCCGGATGTGGAAGAATATGGGGAAGAAGTGGGACTTAATATTGACTTCAGAGAAAAAGAACTGAAGGATTATTGCTATACTGACCCGGAAAAGCTGATGGAAGGCCTTAAAGGACCATATGATAAAGAGGTTGTAAGAGCCTTTTTAAAGGAATATATAGAGGTAGATACCAATAGCTGTATAAGGGCTTTGGGAGACCATATTGAGGACCTTCTAAAGGAATAGTTGTGGTGGAATATGCACCGTGTCTATGGTATACTTTATAAAAACTTTGGAGGCAATTTATGGAGCCAAAATATAAGCGCGTTTTGCTAAAAATAAGCGGAGAAGCCCTGGCCGGGGACAATCATTTCGGCATTGATGACAATATGACCAATTCCGTTGCCAGGCAGATAAAGGAAGTGTCGGATTTGGGGGTTCAGGTAGCCATAGTCGTAGGCGGCGGAAACTTCTGGAGAGGACGTTCCAGCGAAAGCATGAACCGCAGCACTGCGGACTATATGGGAATGCTTGCTACGGTAATAAATGCCATGGCTCTACAATCGGCCCTTCTGGATGTGGGCATCAAAGCCCGGGTTCAGACAGCTATCGAAATGAGGGAAATAGCCGAGTCCTATGCAAGGATGAAGGCCATCAGCAGGCTGGAGAAAAACGAGGTTGTAATCTTTGGTGCAGGAACGGGAAATCCCTTCTTTACCACAGATACTGCGGCAGCCTTAAGAGCAGCTGAGATAGAGGCGGAAGTTATCCTTTTGGCAAAGAATGTGGATGCGGTATACTCCGACGATCC
>CAJOQI010000053.1 GCA_905236895.1 uncultured Peptostreptococcaceae bacterium
ATATGGGGAGAGAGGATCTGCAGCAAAGATTCTTTAGACCCTCAGCTTGATTCCATAGATCGGATGGGGCTGGAAGAAGAGATGAAGAAGATGGAGGGAGTAATTCTCCAGATACCTCCCGCATATTCCGCCATTAAGCTGGAGGGGAAGAAGCTTTACCAGTACGCCAGAGAGGGAAAGGAAATTGATCTTTCCTTCAAGGCGAAAAAAGTCTATATTAAGGAGTTCAATCTCCTTGATATGAAGGAGAATATGTTCTCCTTTAGGGCAAAGGTAAGTGGGGGTACCTATGTCAGGACCCTCTGCCACGATGTGGGAGAAACCCTTGGAGTTGGTGGAACCATGACTTCTTTAAGAAGAACAAAGATTGGGGAAATATCCGTTGATTCTGCCCTGGAGGGTAATAGACTTAAGGAAATGAGCTCCGAAGAGATTCTTCTGAGAAGCATTGAAATTGACGCTTTGCTAAATGACTTCTGCAAGGTAACCCTTAAAGGAAACTGGGAAGAAAAACTTTTTTCCAATGGAGTGGTTTTGGAGGAGAGTCAGTATCAGATTGAAGATAGTCCGGATAATCAAAGGGTAGAGTTTCCCCTTGAACTTCCGGAGGAATATGGAAGGTTATATAGAACCTATAGTAACGAAGGAAGATTCTTTGGTATGGGAATCCTAAAGGAAGAAGGATTCAAGGCCCATAAGGTGTTTAAGGAATGAGGATAATAGAAAACTTAAATGAGGTAAGTGATAGGAAGCCTTCTGCCATAGCATTGGGAAGCTTTGATGGTATTCACTATGGACATCAGGTTCTTATTAAAAACATGGTAGAAGAAGCGGAGAAGGAGGGACTTGTCTCTTCTGTTTTTTCCTTTTCCAATCATCCCAGGGATTTAATCCCCGGTAAGGAAAAGGTTAAGAGCATTCTTGACAAGAGGGAAAAGGAAGAGATTATTGAAGGACTCAATGTGGACACCTTGGTAGCAATTCCCTTTACGAAGGAGATAATGGAGCTTTCGCCCAGAGACTTTGTTGAGACTTTGCTTGTTAAGGGGCTAAATGCCAAGTTCCTTTTCTGCGGCTTTAATTATAGATTCGGATATAAGGCAGAAGGAACACCGGAAGTATTGGATGAGTTGGGTAAGGAGTTCGGATTCGAGGTAACGGTTATTCCCACCGTTAAGATTGATGGGAATAATGTAAGTTCAACCATGATAAGAACTCTTATCGCAGGAGGCCAGGTGGAAAAATGCCCCATGTATATGGGGAGGTATTATTCCATCGGGGGTGAAGTGGTGGTTGGAAATCGCCTTGGAAGAAAGCTTGGATTTCCCACGTCCAATTTGATTATTGACGAGAGCATGGTTACCCCGCCAAATGGAGTTTATGCCACATATTGCTTATACAATGGGAAACGCTATCCCAGCGTAACCAATCTGGGAGTTAAGCCTACGGTTGGAAACTACGAGAAAAGCGTGGAGACCCATATATTCGATTTTGACAAGGAACTTTATGGAAGCAAGATCAAAGTTGAGTTCCTGAAAAAGCTGAGGGACGAGGTTAAATTCGACGACTATGAGGAACTGGCAAACCAAATAGAAAGGGACGTGAGGGAGGCCAGAGAATACTTTGAAGCATTATAAGCAATATATTATTGACAAAGCCTTAAAGCTATGATAATTTATACCGGTACGAAGAAGAAGTTATCCGCTTCTCACCCGGCGAATTCCGTTTTGCCGAGGTCAATATAACGAGATGAAACCCAAGGGGGTTTTATGGTTATTGGCGGATACTTCATGTATCCGCTTTTGTTTTATCTAGGACGAAAATGGAGGTGTCCAAGATTAAGGAGAACAAGATAAACGAAGAAATCCGTGATAAGGAATTAAGAGTTATTGACGAAGACGGCACTATGATCGGAATCATCAGCAGGGAAGAAGCCCTGGCTCTGGCCGAAGAGCGGGAATTGGACCTGGTCAGCATTTCGCCTAATGCTGAACCCCCGGTATGCAAGATAATGGACTATGGTAAGTATCGCTATGAGTCCAAGAAGCGGGAAAAAGAGGCGAAGAAAAAGCAGAAAACCGTAGAAGTAAAGGAAATCAGACTTAGCACCTTTATTGAGGACCACGACATTCAGGTAAAGGCAAATACAGCCATGAAATTCCTGAAGGATGGAGATAAGGTGAAGGTTTCCCTGCGCTTCAGAGGTCGTGAAATGGGACATACGGCTCTTGGTCGTGAGGTTATGGATCGTTTTGCGGAAATCTGCAGTGAGGTTAGTACAATTGATAAGGCGCCGAACATGGAAGGCAGAAGTCTGGTCATGTTCCTGGCTCCCAAAAGCGATAAATAGGAGGATAAAATGGCAAAGAATAAGATGAAATCCCATAGAGGTGCATGTAAGAGACTTAAACTTACCGGAAGCGGCAAGATTAAGAGAAATAAGGCTTTTAAGGGCCATAAGCTCACTAAGAAGGCTCCCAAGAGAAAAAGAGGCCTTCGTAAATCTACGATTATCACCAGTGCTGACCTTAAGAGAATGCTCAGGTCAATGGCAAAGTAATAGGGGGAGGTATTAGAAATGGCAAGAGTAAAAAAAGGTGTTAATGCCCACAAGAGACATAAAAAGATTTTGAAGCAGGCTAAGGGTTACTACGGTGCCAGAAGTAAGCAGTTCAGAACTGCCAACCCTGCTGTTATGAGAGGCCTTAAGGCTGCTTATATTGGAAGAAAGCTGAAGAAGAGACAGTATAGAGCAATGTGGATTCAGAGAATCAACGCAGGTGCTCGCCTTAACGGTCTGTCCTATAGCCGCCTTATGAACGGTCTTAAGAAGAGCGGAATCGAAGTAAACAGAAAGATGCTCTCCGAGATGGCTATTCACGATGAAAAGGGCTTTGCTCAGCTTTGCGAGACAGCTAAGAACGCATACGTAAAATAGTGTATAATAGAATCCGGGAGACCGGATTCTTTTATAATTTGGAGGAAAGATATGGCAAATGTAATAGCTGTGATATGGGACTTTGACAAGACCCTGGTAAACGGATATATGCAGGATCCCATATTTGAAGAATATGATGTAGACCCTACCACCTTCTGGAGAGAGGTGGAAGCTTTGGGCCCCAAATACATGAAGGAACAGAATGTAAGGATCAATAGGGACACCATCTATTTGAACCACTTTATCAAATACACCAAAGAAGGTAAATTCCCCGGGCTTAACAATGCCAAGCTTAGGGAGATGGGAGCAAAGCTAAAGTTTTATGATGGCATTCCCGAGATATTCGAGAAGACCAAGGCTTTGATGAGCAGGGGAACAAAGTATAAAAAATACGAAGTAAAGGTAGAACACTATATCGTTAGCACGGGAATGAGACCCATAATTGAGGGTACTCCCATTATCGATTATATCGACGGGGTCTGGGCCTGTGACCTGATTGAAGAGGGAGAAGGTAAGGACAGAATCATTAGCGAGATTGGATATACCATTGACAATACCAGTAAGACAAGAGCCCTATTTGAAATCAACAAAGGCTCCAATATCCATCCGGAAATCGATGTTAACGGTGCCATGGCCCAAGAAGACAGAAGAGTTCAGTTTAAGAATATGATATATATTGCAGACGGACCTTCCGATGTTCCTGCTTTTTCCGTGGTTAAATCCAATGGAGGATCAACCTTCGCCATCTATCCCAAGGGAGATGAGAAGGCCTTCCGTCAGGTTGAGCTATTAAGAGAAAGCGGAAGAATAGACACCTATGCAGAGGCTGACTATTCCGAAGGCTCCCAGAGCTATATGTGGATTAGCTCCAAGATTATGGAGATGGCTGATAAAATCTGCGAGGAAGAGAAGGTAAAGATCAGCAAAACCGTAAAGGATGTGCCTAAGCACTTAAACACTTAAGCAGTCAAAGGCGTAAGCATACGCCTTCTGTGTATGGCTTATAAGGAGATAAATCATGTTTGAAGGAAAGACAGTAATACTTGGTGTCACAGGTGGCATTGCGGCGTATAAGACCGCAAGTCTTGCCAGCAGCCTGGTTAAGGCCGGCGCCAATGTGGAAGTAATTATGACGGAGAACGCAACCAAATTCATTGCGCCTCTTACCTTTGAAACCCTCACGAAGAATAAATGCTATACCAATACCTTTGATAGGGATTTCAAGTTTGACGTGGAGCATATTGAACTGGCCAAGAAGGGGGATGTGTTTATGGTGGCGCCTGCCACCGCAAACTTCATTGCCAAGGCTGCTCATGGAATAGCCGACGATATGCTTACAACCACCTTCCTGGCATCCAAATGCCATAAAATTGTGGTTCCCTCCATGAATACAGCCATGCTGGAGAATCCCATCACTCGGGACAATATTGAAAAGCTTAGGTCTTATGGAATTGAAATGGTGGAATCAGCTGAGGGTCTTTTGGCTTGCGGAGATACGGGAAAGGGCAAGATGCCGGAACCTGAGGAACTCTATACATATATAGAAAGAGTTATAGGTGAAGAAAAGGACCTGGAGGGGAAGAAGATAATGATTACCGCAGGGGCCACCAGAGAGTCTCTGGATCCGGTACGCTTTATAACCAATCACAGCAGCGGAAAGATGGGCTTTGCTCTTGCAAGGGAAGCTATGAGACGTGGTGCTGAGGTTATCCTGGTTAAGGCCTTTACCACTGTGGAGCTACCGCCCTTTGTTAATGTGGTGAATGTGGAAAGCGCCGAGGATATGTTCAATGCTGTTTCCGAAAGAGCGGGGGATATGGATATAATCATCAAAGCCGCTGCGGTGGCAGACTATACTCCTGCAGACTATAGCGACGAGAAGATAAAGAAGAAGGATGGAGATCTTTTCATTCCGTTAAAGAGAACCCGGGATATTCTTAAATATCTGGGAGAGAATAAGAAGAAAGGTCAGTTTATTTGCGGTTTTTCCATGGAAACGGAGAATATGCTTGAAAACTCTACCGCCAAGCTGGAAAAGAAGGATGCTGACATGATGATTGCAAACAATCTTAAGGAGGAGGGCTCCGGCTTCGGCACCGATACCAATAGGGTTACCATCATAACCAAGGACGGAGTTGAGGAATTGGATCTCATAACCAAGGATGAAGTTGCAAGAGAAATTCTTAATAGAATAGCAGATAGAATCAAATAGGAGACTAAGGTGGATTTAAAGGGAAAGGTTGAAAGAGAAGCTCTTTCCGCGGCCATTGAGCTGGTATACGGAAAGATCGGAAGAGATAGACAAAAAGGTGTTCTTGATATTTTCAAGCTGGCCGAGGGACTGATGAAAAAGGGAAACCCGGATATTGATCTATCCTTTGTTGAAAGAGAAATCATGGCAGAAGATGGCCTTGCCATGGGATATATAGATAGACTCTTTGATAATCTGGATAAAAAGGTCCTTAAGACATGGATTCTCAATCTGGGATACGAGGCTCTCTATAGGGGAACAAAGGAACTTAAAGAGTCTGCCAAGGAATATGGGATAACAATTCCGAAGCTTATTATCTTTGATTCTCCGGATGGCTTTCTATGGAGCGAAATGGACAGGATAGTTAGAGAGGGACTTGCCCTTGGAATCCATGGTTTCATTATTTCCGGAAAAGAGCCCTTGGAGGATTCTACCACCATAATCAACCTCTGTGAAAGATATTCCGAGGCTTTGTTCATGGCCTTTACGGAAGGAGACCTCATAACCGAGGAGATGGCAAAGAACCTTAGAAGGGCGGAGAACCTGGCCCTGGTTCTTAAGTCATCCGGTCACTGGACCAAGCCCATGGCCATTCTAAAGAATGAGGGTATGCTTTTCGGAACCTATGTGGAATATGACGAGGACAATTTCTTAACCGTATTCTCAGATGATTTTATCGACCTGGAAAAGGAATTGGGAGTTATGTTCTCAGGCTATTCCAAGAGCAGGGTTGGAGATGAGGGAATCAATTCCGAAATTCAGGTTAAAACGGATATGGGTGAATTCATCAAAGCCAGGGTAAATGAAATAAGGAATCTGAGAAATAAGGAAGGCCTTATGGTTGTGGATATGGAAAACGACAACCAGTTTATAGGAGGTCATATTAGTGGGGGAAGGGATTTCCTCTTTATCAAAACTCAGGAAGAAATCCAAGGAAAGAGTTTAATCGATTATTTGAAGGTGGTCTAATGTCGGGATTATTGGGACAGATAATAGCCATATTGGTTGCAGGACTTGTTATTGCAGGCCTTGCCATATTTTGGGGTTGGGCCGCCCAGAAAAACGCTGAGACCAGAAGCCCTGAAATGCAGGAAAAACAGGATCATGCCTGTGAAACCTGTTCTCTTGCCTCCATGTGTTCCAGAATGGGGCAAGTGGAAAAGGATGAGCCTTGCTCCGAGAGAGAAGAAAAGCCCGAACTTAGGCTGGTTAAATAGAATTATAAAGGCGGAGAAAGGACTTCTTTCCGCTTTTTTATTTGAAAAATGCCACTTGACTTTTATACTGTATTGCGTTACTATGATAAAGCGATAAAGCAAAAGAGAAATAATAAGGAAGACAGATATAATGGATTATTCAAAAATACTGAAAACCGAAGAGTTAAGGGATCTGAATCTTAGAGCCATATATCAAGAGAAGGGTTATGAAAGATTCCTGTTGAAGAGATTTGAGGACTACGATCTCTATACCAGGAACAGGGATTTTATACCCGGGGAAGATATTATTACCCTTACGGGACCTGACGGAAAGCTTATGGCTTTAAGACCGGATATTACCCTTTCCATTGCCAAAACCTTTAGGGACTCCTCCAAGGAAGTTAAGAAATACTATTATAGCGAAGCTGTATATAGAATGACCGAAGGTGAGCTTAAGGAGTTTAAGCAGACCGGCCTTGAATGTATGGGAGAAATTACCGAGGATATTGTATCCGAGGTTTTGGAGCTGGCAGGAAAGAGCCTAAATTCCATAAGCGAAGATTTCCTAATAGATCTTTCTCATATAGGTCTTATTCAGAGCTTCCTTAAGGATATTCCAGCGGAGACGGGAAAGAAGGTTATGGAGGCCTTGTCGGATAAAAACGGGCCCCTCCTTGAAGAAATGATTGTTAATGGGGAAGTCCCCGAGGAAGAGGGCAAAAGACTTTTTGCTATTTCCAATCTTCCCGCGGACTTTGATGAAGCCCTTAAGATTATTGAGGGTCTAAATCCGGGGGATGAGGAAAAGGAATTTCTGAAGGAATTGGAAGCCGCATACAGAGACTTGGAAAAGGCAGGCTTTGGTAACAGAACTTTCCTGGACTTTTCCATAGTAAACGATATGTCATACTATAGCGGTATCCTCTTTAAGGGATATATCAAAGGCATCCCAAGGGGCGTGCTCTCCGGCGGAAGATATGACGGAGTTCTTGGAAAGATGGGAAAGAAGGGTGGAGCCATAGGCTTTGCCGTCTATATGGATGCTCTTGAGGACGAAAAAACTTCCCTTAAGGAAGAGGATGAGTTCCTGAAGGTTGCCCTTCCCAAGGGAAGGCTGGGCCAAAAGGTATATAAGATGTTTGAAGAAGCAGGATATTCCTGTCCCGATATGGATGAAGACAGCAGAAAGCTGGTCTTCACCAACCCGGATGCGGGAATAAGCTTCTTCTGGGTTAAGCCATCGGATGTTACATCCTATGTGGAAAGAGGTGCGGCAGATATAGGTGCCTGCGGTAAAGATATAATCCTGGAAAAGGATCCGGACCTATACGAGGTTCTCGACCTTAAGGAAGGGAAATGCAGGATGTGCGTTGCGGGAGAAAAGGGTAAGGATACACCTACTTCAGGACCCCTAAAGGTGGCCACCAAATTCCCTGAGATAGCGAAGAAATACTATTCGGGGGAAAGTAGGGATATAGACCTTATCCAGCTTAACGGATCCATAGAGCTGGCCCCACTTCTGGGCCTATCGGACGTTATAGTCGATATAGTTGAAACCGGCACCACTTTAAGAGAAAACAATCTGGAAGTAAAAGAAGAAATATGCGATATAAGCTGCAGGCTAATTGCCAACAAAGCCTCCAGCAAGTTTAAGAGAGAAAAAGTTAAAAACCTAATAGATGCTCTAAGAAAAGAAATAGAGGATAAGGAATGAATAAGTTTTTAAGACCGGGATTAAGAGGACTAAAGGCTTATACTCCCGGTGAGCAGCCAAGAGACAAGGAATATATCAAGCTTAATAC
The DNA here is from genome assembly GCA_905236895.1 of uncultured Peptostreptococcaceae bacterium. Lineage (GTDB taxonomy): Bacteria > Bacillota > Clostridia > Peptostreptococcales > Anaerovoracaceae > Eubacterium_B. The sequence goes on from CAJOQI010000053.1 coordinate 8,188, forward strand.
CAACGAGTCTCCATATATGCCGGGGCCCAAGACCCTTAAGGCTTTGTCCCTGGAAGATATGGAGGACCTAAGGCTTTATTCCGATCCAACCCAACTAAAGCTTAGAAAGAAGGTGGCTCTGGTCTACGGTGAAAAGGCAGGTATTTTTCTCACGGAAGACAATGTCTTCTGCTCCAACGGATCAGACGATATTATAAACTTCGCCTTTGCTGCCTTTGTTGGGAGAGAGAAGAAGGTTATATATCCGGAAATCAGCTATGGCTTCTATAAGGTTTTTGCGGAGTTCTACGGAGCGGATGCTGTGGAAGCCCCAATGAAAGAGGACTTTGCTCTGGAGGTAGACGCCTTTAAGGAAAAGGGCTATGGCTTAAAGATAATAGCAAACCCCAATGCTCCAACGGGAATGACCATATCCATAGATGAGATTAAAGAGATTTTGAAGTCGGATAGAGAGGCGGTATTCCTGGTGGATGAAGCCTATATAGACTTTGGTGGGGAAAGCGCCATCTCTCTCCTCGGTGAATACGACAATCTCCTGGTATCCAGAACCTTCTCCAAATCCTTTTCCCTTGCAGGAGCAAGACTAGGATTCGCCCTTGGAAGCAAGGAAATAATAGAGGCTCTGGAATTAATCAAATACTCCACCAATCCATATAACGTAAACAGAATGACAGATAGAGTCGGTCTTGCAGCTTTGGAGGAGGAAGATTATTATAATAAAAACTGCGAGAAAATAGCCAAGACCAGAGAAGAGACGGTGGAAAGACTTGAGGAAGAAGGCTTTAAGATTCTACCGTCAAAGGCAAATTTCATCTTCCTTAAAACCTCTCCATATATTTCCGGAGAAGAGGCATATCTAAGCCTCAAGGAAAGAGGGATCCTGGTTAGGTGGTTTAATAAGGAAGAGATAAAGGACTATCTGAGAATAACCATAGGAAAGCCTGAAGAGATGGAGAGGCTGACAGAAGAATTAATCGCTCTTAAAAAACAGAAAGGAAGCGGGAAATGAGAATAGGTGAAGTTGAAAGAAAAACCAAGGAAACGGATGTAAAGGTTTATCTCAACCTGGATAACAGGGAGGGAGAAAACAATATAGATACAGGAGTGGGTTTCTTAAATCATATGCTGGATTTAATGGGAGCCCACAGCGGATTCGGCCTTGATATAGAATGCAAGGGTGATATAGACGTGGATTTTCATCACAGCGTAGAGGATGTGGGAATAGCTCTTGGAGAAGCATTTAAGAAGGCCATTGGAGATATGAAGGGCATCGAAAGATATGGGGATATCATTCTTCCTATGGACGAGGCCCTGATGATTTCCGCAATCGATATTTCCAGAAGAGGGATGCTCTCCATGGACGTGGATTTCCCGTCGGAAAAGATAGGAGACTTTGATACAGAACTAATCAAAGAATTTTTCATAGCCTTTGTAAGAAAGGCTGAGGTAACACTCCACTTTAAGAAACTAAGCGGAGAGAATTCTCACCACATTGCAGAAAGCATGTTCAAGGCCTTCGGAAGAGTTCTTTCAAAGGCTGTGAAGATAGACAGTAGCAGGAAGGGTGAAATACCTTCCACCAAAGGAGTATTATGATAGCTATAGCCGATTATGGAGTGGGGAATATCTTTTCCCTTAAAAGATCTCTGGAATATCTGGGAGTGGATTCCATCCTTACGGATGACCCCAAGGTTTTCGCTCAAGCGGAGAAACTAATTCTCCCTGGAGTTGGTGCCTTCCCCGACGCAGCAAAGAAGCTGGAAGAGAAGGGCTTTACGGAAACCATCAAGGAAGAAGCAAAGAAGGGAAAGCCCATCCTTGGAATCTGCCTTGGAATGCAGCTCCTTTTGGATGAAGGAATGGAATACGGAAGGACAAATGGACTTGGCCTTATACCGGGATCTGCCATAGATATGAAGCCAAGGCTTGAGAGAAAAGGCCTTAAGACTCCACAAATGGGCTGGAACGGACTTATATTTCCCGAGGAAAAGGAGAGGGATAGCCTTTTTAAGAATGTGGATGAAGGAGAATTTGTCTATTTTGTCCATAGCTTTTGGGGAGATGTGAAGAGGGAGAGTCTGATCGCTTATACAGACTATGGCTTTGATGTAACCGCAGCCATAAGGAAGGATAATGTTATGGGGGTTCAATTCCACCCGGAGAAAAGCGGAAAAATTGGACTTAAGATTTTAGAAAATTTTGCCAAGGAAGTATAAGATGGAGTTTAGAAAAACCGAAATATTACCTGCTATCGATATGAGAATGGGCATGGTGGTTAGGCTTACCCAGGGAAACTACGATAAGATGACCGTATATAACGATTCCCCTGAGAGCATGGCCTATACCTTTGGGGATGCCGGTGCAAACTGGGTTCACCTGGTTGACCTGGACGCAGCCAGATCAGGTGAAGCGGAGCGAGAAAAGATCGGGGAAATCATTAGCAATATTTCCGGCGCCGGCCTTAAGGTTGAAATCGGCGGAGGAATAAGGTCCGAGAAAGTAATAAGGGAATACTTTCTCTGCGGAGCAGACAGGGTGGTTCTTGGAACAATCGCCATGAAGGATCCGGACTTTGCCGCTGATATGATAGAAAGGTATGGGAGAGGAATAGCAATCGGAATCGATATTAAGGATGGTTATGCCGCAATCCATGGATGGGAAGAACTATCTCAATATAAGATGGATGATGCTTTTAGAATGTTTGGGGAGATGGGTGCGGAAACAATTATCTGCACCGACGTATCAAAGGACGGAGCCCTAAAGGGAATAGACGAAAGGTTTTATGAGGATCTGGTATATAGATATACCGGTCAGTATGGAACGGGAATAATAGCATCAGGGGGAGTGACGGATCTGGAGGATATAAGAAGGCTTTCATCCCTTGGCCTTGAAGGCATAATAATCGGAAAAGCCATTTATGACGGAAGAATAGTTTTAAGCGACGCATTGGAAATATGCAGAAGCGCCACAGTATGGGGGAGATGCTTAAATGATAACAAAGAGAATAATCCCATGCCTTGATGTTAAGGACGGAAGGGTGGTTAAGGGAGTAAACTTTGATGGCCTTAGGGAGGTGTCATCTCCCGTTGATCTGGCGGAGATATATAGCGAGTCGGGAGCGGATGAACTGGTCTTCTACGACATCACCGCATCTAGCGAAGGAAGAAAACTCTTTACGGAGGTTCTTGAAAAGACGGCGGAGAAGGTTTTCATACCCTTAACCGTAGGAGGCGGAATAAATACCCTTGATGACTTTGATAGAGTCCTTAAATGCGGAGCAGACAAGGTAAGCGTTAATAGCGGAGCTGTCGCAGACCCGGATCTTATAGACAAAGCCGCCATGAAGTATGGCGACCAATGCGTGGTTCTTTCCGCAGATATAAAGATGGAAGATGGAAGATATGTGGTCTATAGAAAGGGCGGAAGAGAAAGGACGGACCTTGATGCCATAGAATGGCTAAAGGAAGGTGAGCGCCGCGGTGCAGGAGAAATAGTTGTAAACAGCATTGATACGGATGGAGTCAAAAATGGCTTTGACCTTACCCTCCTAAAAGAAGTATGCAATGCGGTAAGCATTCCCGTAATAGCATCCGGTGGTGCAGGGTCCATAGAAGACTTTATAACTCTTTTCAAAGAAGTGCCCAGAGTTGATGCGGGACTTGCTGCATCCATTTTCCACTTTGGAGAGGTAAAGATAGAAGATCTTAAAAAAGAACTTAAGAAGGAAGGAATATCCGTAAGATGGTAAAGATTGAGGAACTTAAATTTGATGAAAAGGGGCTTATCCCCGCAGTTGTAATAGACGACCTATCGGGTGAGATACTTACCCTGGCATATATGAATGAGGAAAGCCTTAGAATTACTCTGGAAGAAGGGAGAACCTGCTTCTGGTCAAGGTCAAGAGGTGAGCTTTGGAGAAAGGGTGAAACCTCAGGGAATATTCAATACGTAAAATCCATAATCGCAGACTGCGATAAGGATGCCCTTGCGGTTTATGTGGATAAGACCGGTCCTGCCTGTCATCTGGGAAACGAAAGCTGTTTTGAATTTCCGGTTTTTGTTTCGGAGGATGAAAATACTGAAGCATCTTCCAATGATGAAGAGGGATTCGGCCTTGATGGACTCTATTCTCTTCTTGAATCCAGAAAGAAGGAGATGCCGGAAAAATCCTATACCACCTATCTCTTCAAGAGTGGAATGGATAAGATACTGAAAAAGGTAGGAGAGGAAAGTACCGAGGTTATAATCGCAGGCAAGGGAGGAGACAAGAAGGAAGCGGTTTATGAGATTGCGGATCTTGCCTACCATTTGCTTGTAATGATGGTTGAAATGGGAATAGATGTGGAGGATGTTAGAGATGAATTGGCATCCCGCCATATTATCGACGAAAAGATTAAACAGGAGAAAATGGTATGATTATTAACAGGGAAGGACTTTCCAATTACCATACCCATACGATTTATTGCGACGGAAACAATACGGTTAATGAGATGGTTGATAAGGCCATCTCTTTGGGCTTTAAGACCCTGGGCTTTTCAGGGCACCAGTATTCCGATTCCGAATACTATTACGCCATGAGTATCGAAGCTATGGAGGAGTATATTAAGGATATAAGAGCTGCGGAGGAGGAATACGGTAAAAGAGGAGAGAAACTAAAAATCCACTCGGGAATAGAAAGGGATTTTTTTGCCGATAGAATAGACGAAAAATACGACTATGTAATAGGTTCGGTTCACAGCGTAAAGGCAGGAGACGGACATCTCTTTGTTGATTCCTCCGTGGAAAAACTAAGAAAGGGCGTTGAAGAGTATTTCGACGGAGATTATCTTAAGCTGGCCAAGGCCTTTTTCGAACTGGAGAGAGGAGTTGCGGAAAAAACCGGCTGCCACATAATTGGACATTTCGATCTCTTCAGAAAGTTCAATGAAGGCAATGTGCTCTTTGATGAAGAGCGTCCGGAGTTCATATCCATGGGAATGGAAGCCCTCCATGACGTGATTGAAAACTTTGATGTAAACAAAGTATGCCTGCCTCCAAAGGGGAGAAAACTTCCTGAAGAAATAGAGAGAGCCTTGGATTCGGGAAAGCCCATTTTCGAGATTAATACGGGAGCCATGGCCAAAGGGCATAGAACAACTCCCTATCCTTCAAAACCTTTGATAGATGAATTGATTAAGATGGATATACCGATCCTAATGAACAGCGATTGCCACAATAAGGATTATCTGAATTATGGTTTTGACTATGTGAAGAAAATGATATAAAGCTTTCATTGAAACCACAAGAATAACATGGTAAAATCGTGACGTTGTAAAAAGGGGTAACCCAAAAGAAAGAGGAGAAGAAATGGCAGAAGTAAATGAAACAAAGAAATCCGGCAAGGGCTGGATTATAGGAATAGTACTTGCTCTTATAGCGGTAGCTATATTCATGGCAGTAACCATCATGAATAGAGCAAAGGGCGAAACTCCCTATGACTACAATCTTTCCGAATACGTCCAGGTAGGAGAGTATAAGGGGCTTCCTTATTACACCCCCGAAGTGGAGATTACTGAGGACGAGGTTCAGCTTCAAATCGATACCATGCTGGAATATTCAGCGGTAACCGATACGGTAACGGAAGGTGTGGTTGAAGACGGAGACACAATCAATATTGCCTTTGTGGGAAAAATCGACGGTGAGGAATTTGACGGAGGATCATCCGAGTCCTTTGACCTTACAGTAGGAACAACATCCATGATAGAAGGCTTTGTTGAGGGACTGGTAGGAAAGAAGATCGGTGAAAAGGTAAA
>CAJOQI010000054.1 GCA_905236895.1 uncultured Peptostreptococcaceae bacterium
GCCAATTTCTATTTCAGGAGATGTCTCATAATCCGCATGAGCAAAAGCATTTACTATGATTTCTCTTAGAGCTCGTTCAGGTATTTCAGGTATATCTTTTCTTTTTCTTAGTCCTATTTCACTTCGCCAATTAATATGATTAACCTTTATGTCGTCTGCATTGATGTATACTCCAGGAAGCGAAAACTGTTTTGCAAATCCCTTCGTGATAGAGCTTTTGCCAGAGCCATTCGGACCCGCAAAAACAAGAATCATAGGCTTCCTATACATATATTTTCTCCCCTGAAGGCGAGAGTCTGTATACTTTTTTCTTGTCTTTATCCCAATAAGAAATTGGCTTGCCCTCTTCCTTTTTACGCGCAAGTTCGGATGCGACTCCTTCCTGGGCAGCCTTGATAAGCTTTTTGTCAGAAGCTTTATTTATTTCTCGGCTCATACTATTAACTCCTTTCGTGGTTTGCTCCCTATCTACAATATACCACAAGTTCTGCCTTTGTAATACTCCCTTTATTCTGAATCAAAGAATAAAACATAATAAGAAGAGCACCCTATAAAAGGGCGCTCTGCCATCTACTTCCATTCGTAGTGGAACACTTCGGCGTGGTGAAACGTTTATCAAATACCACAGGAAAAAGACCCCGAAGATCCAGGGAATCTTATCCTCCATTTCGATTTTCTTAACATAAGTTTGTGGCATAATATCTCTTCCTCTCTTTTGTACAAAGGATATCATAAGCCAAATCGTGAATAATATCAAATGGCTCTGAGTTTCTTTATGATATAATTCTTTTATGGATGCGAAGGATGTTCAGAAATCAAAACCAAAGAATCCAAAAGCCCTATCCATGGGCAAGAGCAGAAAAGGCTCCGGGATACTTTTCCCTGTGGCCACCCTTCTTTTATTTGCCTTAAGTCTGGCACTTTTTGCTCTGCCCAGGGTTTCAAAAGGCTTTGCCAACCGGTATTCCGGAAATATATATCCACTTTGGCAAGGAAGTCTGGGAAGATTCTCCGGACTTTTCCCCTTTGCCCTTTCTGAACTTATCCTCTATTCTCTTCCCATTCTTCTCATTATTGATATAGCCATTAATCGGAAGAGATTGCTTCAGGTTTTAAAGCATATTGTTTTTGCCCTTGCCCTCATTCTCTTTCTCTATGAGGCTAACTGCGGCGTCAATTATTATCGTGATACCTTTGCTAAAACAGAGGGCATTGAAGTGCGCTCTCAGTTCACCAAAGAAGAGCTCTACGATTTCTGTCTCTTCGCCGTAAATGGAATAATAGAAAATCCCGGAGAATATCCAAGGGGCAAGGCGCTTGCTTTGGAAGCCAAGAGTGCCATGGAAGGGCTGGCGGAGAAATATCCATCTCTGAAAGGCTATTATCCAAACCCCAAGGCCTTGGTGGTCTCTCGCCCCTTCACCAAGATGGAAGTTACGGGTATCTACTCCCCTTTTACAATAGAAGCAAATTACAATAGAGAGCTACCCGGCTATGACCTGCCTTATACTGCCTGCCATGAGCTTTCCCATCTTAGAGGCTTTATGGACGAGGGGGAAGCAAATTTCATAGGTTGGTTGGCATGCCTTAACTCAGACAACCAGTCTTTTAGAAGAAGCGCCTATATGCTTGCCTGGATCTACGGCGGAAATGCCCTGAACAAAGAGGACCCGAAACTCAGGGAATCCCTTAGAAATATGTTTCCCGAAGAGGCCAAGGCGGAGTTCAAAGCAGCCAATGAATTCTGGGCAGCCTACGAATCCCCCGCATCTCAGGTACAAAATAAGATTAACGACGCATATTTAAAATCCAACGGTCTTAAGGAAGGTATAAAAAGTTACGACGGAGTTCTGGCTCTTATGCTTTCCTGGTACCAGGATAATCATTAATCCTTTCCTTCCTCCTAACATTGCATATTCTACGTAAGCAGAAAACATTGACAAGGAAGAGACGTTGTTATAGCCGGTGCAGGTGGTGCAGGTATGACAGCAGCCATCACAGCAGCTCAGAATGGCAAATCCGTTATTATCCTTGAAAAGGCTACTATCGTTGGCGGTAACACCAGTTACGCCACAGGCGGTGTGCACGGCGGAAACCGCCTTGGCGGAAACGCAGTTGCAGACTTTACCGTATTCGGAAGGATTGCAGGCGAAAGCGCATCCAAATAATTGAACCTCCAATTAGTATTTTAAGAATCACCTCCCTGGAGGTGATTCTTTTTTCCAAGAGTCCAAACTTGTTTTTTTACTTTCACTAATATATATTATCTCTTGTATGAACGAGGAAGACAAAGTAATCAAGACAACTGAAGAAAACTTGGTTGCGGAAGCAGAAACAATGGATACCATCTCCGAAAAAGAGACAGTATCCCTTGTTTTGGTTGAAGAACTCCCTTCCGACCAAGAGGACCCTTCTGATGAGTCTTCCGACCCTGCAGAGGAAGCTTCTCCTGCTGAGGCGCCTTCTCCCGCTGAAGAGCCAAAGAAAAGAGGTTTTGTTAAGGCTATAGCCTTTGTCCTCACTCTTCTGGCCTTCCTTGGAATAGGATATGCCTCAGGCTATATTCTTTCCTGCACCAAGTTTATGCCCAATACATATCTGGAGGATCCTATCAACAATACCACCACCAATATCAGCAATTTCAATGCCGAAAAGGTGGCCAATTTGCTTTGCGCCGATACGCCCCAAGTTACCATTACCCAGAAGGATTGTAAAACCGGGGAGCCTGTGATTGAAACCCTTACCTTGGACGGCAGCATCGACGCCTCCCTATCCTACGACACCCAGTCCTGGATAGATAATCAGGATCACAGCAAATGGTTTATGAATCTCTTCAATGAGAAAACAATTGAGAAGCCCGAGGCGGATACGAACTTTGATCCCCTCCTCCTTAAGCGTGCGGTGAACAGACTATATTGCATGCAAAGCAGCCACAATATCAAAGCCAAAAATGCCTATATCAAAGAATCCTTCAAGGACGGCAAGGCTCAATATTCTATCGTACCTTCGGTGGAAGGTGCAAAGATAGACAAGGACCAAGCCTATGAAAGAATCCAAGAGGCTGTGGACAGAGCCTTAAAGGACAATGCCAGCCAGGATGTGGATTTGATGGATCTCTACGATCTGCCTACCATTAAAGAGGATAATGCGGATTTAATCAAATCCTTCAAGCATATTAAAGAAATCATGTCCAAGACCATAAAGGTCCATCCCACAAGCTGGGCAACCGAAACCATTTCCGGCGAAACCTTAAGAGGTCTTTTGAACATGAACGAAGAGGGATTCTCCGTAAACGAGGAAGCCTTAAAGGATTACGTGGAAACCATAGGTTCTTGGTATAGTATTTCCAAATTCAACTATGTCAATCAAGATACTCTGTATGACAGCTTGAAAACCGCCCTTCTCGATACCAAGGACAAGGAAATTGATGCGGATTGGATTGAAATCATTCCCGAACCCAAGGGAAAGAGCAATAGCCCCTCCATCATAGAGGTGTCTATCGGCGATCAATACCTTTGGTATTACGAATACGGCAAGCTCATCCTCTCCTCTCCCGTTGTAACCGGCAATCCCAACGCGGGGAAGAAGGCAACCTTCCTGGGAACCAATTATGTTCACACCAAGGCAACCAATGTAAGGCTTAAGAGTGACGACAAGGACGACCCCTATGATGTAAAAGTTAAATACTGGATTGGAATCGACGGAAGCGGTTACTACGGAATTCACGACGCTGAGTGGCGCTGGTCCTTTGGAGGAGACATATATACATATAGTCCTTCCCACGGCTGCGTCAACATTCCCTCGGATGTGGCAGCCAGGCTTTACGATTTGGTGAGAGTCGGAGAAACCGACGTATATATTTACTGGTAAACAAAAGAGACAGGCATGGCCTGTCTCTTCTTTCTTTCCATTTTGTTAAAGATTACTCCTCGCTTGCCATGATGGTATCGAACTCCTCAACCACCTTTGCAAAGAGATCGTCGTCTTCAATGTCGACAATTTCAAACTCGTCTTCACCTACTTCTCTGTATCCATAGATGTATACATCGTCGCTGTCATCCAGTGGAATAAGAGCGATATAATCATGTCCGTCATAATCGAAAACGCCCATGATTTCGCATTCGATATTTTCGTCGTCGTCAAATTCCAGAGTTATGATATCAGCTTCGTCCTGAACTTTATTCTTATTCTCAGCCATTTATTTCCTCCATTTTTAAGTTAACAGAATTGCCCTATTAATATATCATCAGACCTGCTTTCCGTCAATCAATCCGAAGAAGTCTATAACCGCTTTTGCGGAAGCTTTGTTCATTCCTTCCACCTTCATGAGTTCTTCCATGGAGGCCTTTTTTATTTCCTCCACAGAGCCGAAGTGAGAAAGCAAAGCGTTTCTTCTCTTGGGACCGATTCCATCTATATCATCCAGCACGGAAGTGATGGCACTCTTACCTCTAAGATTTCTATGATACTCTATGGCAAAGCGGTGAACCTCCTCCTGAATGGTTCCGCAGTATCTGAACAGTTCCGGACTTTTGCTTAGGTCCAATTCCTGGCCGGTAGCGAAGACTATCGCTCTGGTTCTGTGGCTGTCGTCCTTTGCCATACCAACTACGGGAACATCCAGTCCCAGATTATCCAATACGGTTTTGGCCGCAGTCACCTGGCCCTGACCGCCATCCATAAAAATGCAATCGGGAAGAACCCCAAAGGCAGGATCCCCCATATTATATCTCTTGAATCTTCTTTCCAGCATTTCCCTAAGGCTGGCATAGTCATCCGGTCCTTCCACGGTTTTAATCTTAAACCGCCTATAGTCCTTACGTATTTTTCTGAGCCCCTGGAAAACCACCATGGCACCAACAGAGTCCACCCCGTTGGTATTGGAGATATCATAGGATTCGATTCTGTATTCCTTACCATCTGCAGGTTCTCTATTCCAGCCACCTTTTTCCATGACCAGGGCTACCTGCTCCTTTAAGGTCTGTCTTTTTTCTCTGCCGCTTTCCGCCTTCTCCCTAAGGGTTTTGATCATCTCTTCTCTATCTCCCTGGGCCAGCTTTAGCAATCCCCGCTTATGTCCTTTCTGAGGCACGGAGATTTTCACCCTATGCTTCCCCTCACTCAAGAAAGATTCAAGAAGTTCCTGATCCTCAGGCAATTCTTCAACCAAAATCTCCTTTGGCACCTCTGCCCATTTGCTATAGTATTGCTTGATGAATTCTCCCGTAAGAGCCTTCAGGCTGTCGCTTTCCTCCGCCTGAAGATCAAAGCTTTCTCGACCGATTAGTTTACCGTCACGAACGGAGAATAAAAGCATAAAGGCTTTCTCCCCCTCCTCCTCTGCGGCAACGGGAAGAACCACATCAAAGTCGCTGTCCTTTACCATGGTTACCCTCTGGGTGTCGCCCAGGGTTTTGGCCGCGACAATACAGTCTCTTAGGCGAGCTCCCTCTTCAAACCTCATTTCCCGGGAGGCCTTTTCCATCTCTTCCTCAAGATGTTTGATGAGTTTTTTGTTTCGCCCAGAAAGGAAGTCCACTATTTCTTCAATATTCTTTCTGTATTCTTCCCTATCTACCTCTCCCGTACATATTCCGCTGCACTCTTTGATATGGTAGTTTAAGCAGGGCTTGAATCCCGCAGGAAAGGATTGGGCGGAGCAGCGCTTAAGGGAATAGGCACCCGACAGCAACTCCACCATCATATTCACCGCACCGACGTCGCTATAAGGACCAAAATACTTATTGCCGTCTTTCTTCAAGATTCTGGTTTTAAGAACTCGGGAATAATCTTCATTGAGAGTAATGACAATATATGGATAGGTTTTATCGTCCCTAAGAAGCACATTGTATTTTGGCATATACTTCTTTATGAGGTTGTTCTCAAGTATAAGGGCCTCCATCTCCGTTTCGCAGGTAATATAGTCGAACTCCGCAATCTGAGATGTAAGGGCTCTAAGCTTGGGCGTGGACTTACCGTAGCTCTGGAAATACTGCCTTACTCTATTGCGAAGAGAGACGGCTTTTCCCACGTAAATAACCTGACCCAATCTGTCCTTATGCATATAAACTCCCGGTTTGTCCGGGAGTTTTTTGAGATTTTCCTTTATGTCGAACATGGACTAACGACGGCCTCCTCTTCTTTCGTCTCGGAGTATTTCCTCTTCAGCCATTTCTCTTATTTTATGTCTTCGCTCTATTCTTTGAGCACGCTTTCTCTTTAACCTGTGAATCATTGCCAAGAGAATCAGGAACATAATTCCGCCCGCAACAGCGGCAATAATAAGGGTGGTTCTATTGTCTATACCCACATAGGATGGAAACCAACCCACCTCTACGCTTTGGCCTGCCAATACGTCAACTTCGTCCACCTTTTCTCCTGCCACATAGATTTTGCAGGTTCCCACAGAGTCTCCCTTCTTGACGGGAGCCTCCACATCAGTTCTGATCTCCACCTCCTGGGTAATCAATTCCTTTGATCCCTGCTTGGGTAGATAGACCATGCTTTCTTCTGCGATATATGCATCAATGGTGGTTATCTCTCCGTGGCGGACCCTTACCTTGCCGGCAAAGTCACCCTTCTTCACCACTGTTATTCCTTCAACCACCTTATTGGCGTAGTTGATTATTTTCTCGCAATCATTCTCCCTTTCGTCCAAAACGCTGCCCAGAACCACGGCTATGAACTCCAGCCCATCCTTTTCATAGTCCATTACCAAAGTGGCTTCGTCGGGGATTTCCCACCATCCGGATTTTCCGGAAACATAGCCCGGCTTCTCCAAAAGGCTAATATGGGTTTCCATCACCCTTGTATCACTATACTCTGTGGCGGGCATTTCGTATTTCTTTGTTCCGCCTATTTCCTTAACTCTGTTATTGCTGAATACCACCTTGGCGATTTCCAGCATATCCTTACAGGTTGTATATTGAAGGGTCAAATCATTTATTAGGCCATGGGGAGTTTCGAAATGAGTATTCTTACATCCGATTCCCTCTACTGTTTCGTTCATCAGTTTAATGAAACTGTCCATATCGCCGGACACCGCTTCTCCAAGGGCATAGGCTGCGTCGTTTCCGGAAAGAATCATGGTTCCGTACAGAAGTTGCTCTACAGTAACCACTTCACCCTGTACCAGGTTCATGGTGGCTCCACCTTGAGCCGCAGCCTCGGCTGATATGGTAACCTCTTGGTCGGGAGATAATCTTTGAACCGCCAAGAGAGCAGTAACCAATTTGGTAATGCTATAGGGTGAGAATTTGGTATCTATATTCTTGGCATAGACGATTTCCCCCGTGGTTCTGCAATAGACCAATCCGCCGTTTCCTTTGATTACAGGTTCTCCGTTTGAAGGCTGAGGCGCTTCCTCCACATCCTCTTCCTCCGCTTCCTCTTCATCCGATTCTTCGGAATAATCCTCAGACCATTCCTCTTCGGACCATTCCTCCTGCCCTTCTTCAGTCCAGGTTTCCTCTTGGGTCTCCTCCCAGGATTCCTCAACGTAAACTTCACCGGAATCCTCCGGTGCCACATCTTCTCCTTCAGCATAAATCACAGCGGCGCCTCCTGTCGTCATTAAAAGCAATGACGCAATGAAAACGCCGCACTTGACTTTAAGTCCCTTATATACCCTATACAAAATGCTCCCCTTGTTTACCTGTTTTTATTAGTGGTTTACATATAAATTCGATCCTATATATTGTATCATTATGTTTATTGAAAGTAAAGCATTTGGGTGCTATAATTTGAGCAGAATTAAGGAAATGGAGGTTCCAAAATGTTCAAAATTGCAACACTTAACAAGATTTCTCCCGTGGGCCTGAATCGCTTCAAACCAGCCTATGAAATAGTCGAGGGTATGGAGAGTCCCGTAGATGTATCCGGAGTTCTGGTTCGCAGCCAAAATATGCTGGAAATGGACTTTGATTCCGCCCTTCTGGCCATGCAGCAGGGCAAGAGCGACGTGATTGCCTCCGGCTGTACGATTCTGGAAGAGCGCAAGCTGATGATGAATTTCACGGACAGCTACACCACCGCCGTACAGGTGATCATTGTCCCGGAAGGCTCTGACATTACCGTGGAAAATCTGGGCGAACAGTCCATCGGCACACAGCGGGGAACGAC
>CAJOQI010000055.1 GCA_905236895.1 uncultured Peptostreptococcaceae bacterium
AAAGGTATCAAGACCGCTGGTTGATACCAGAATGGCGAATATGGTTCCAACGCCCAAAAGTCCAAGACCTGATACGCAAAGCCCCATAACGGCGCCGCTTCTAAAAGCAACCGCCAAAGCCTTTGGCATACCTGATGTCATAGCGGCATTTGCGGTTCTAACATTACCTTTGGTGGCAACGCTCATTCCGAAATAACCTGCTAAAACCGAAAGGAAAGCTCCTACCAGATAGAGACAAGCAGTTATCCAGTTACCAAGTCCAACTCCGATAAGAAGGAATAGAACCGCGATTACGATAATCATGGTTCTGTACTCTCTCTTCAGGAAAGCCATGGCACCTTCTCTAATATACCCGGCAATTTCCTTCATTCTGTCGGTTCCTTCATCCTGACCACCGATCCACTTTGCAAGTGCGAAGGCGACGATGAGGCCGACGGCTGCCGCAATGGTAGCAACCCAACTAATCATATGAAAACCTCCTACTATCATTAACAAGTTAAAGAGGTACCTATGCACCTCTTTAACCATTTAACCTATTTAATCTGTAGTTCTTACGAATACAATGTTACGATTACCAGAGCAAGTACCAGGAATGATACTGCTGCCACAACCGTAAGACGCTTCAGCAAAGTCTCGTAAGCACTGCTTTTCTTCTTTCCGAAGAGCTGCTCTGCTCCACCTGCAATGGATCCGGAAAGTCCGTCACTGCTGCCGGGCTGAAGCAAAACGCTGGCTATAAGAAAAACGCTTACGATAGCCAAAATTATCATCAATGCTGTATGCATAATCGATTACCTCCCTAATAAATTGACCTATAAACTTTATCACATTGAAGCCTTGAAATCAAGTGATTTCTTAGAATTCAACAATCTGCAAAAAGGTCTTTGGAGCAAGGCTTGCTCCTCCTACCAGGGCTCCATCCACATCAGTCATATTCATGATTTCAGATGCGTTTTCCGGTTTGACGCTTCCACCGTATTGGATGGTAATTCTTGAGGCAGTTTCGCTGTCGTAAATCTCTGCAACCGTATTCCTGATCAAAGTGCACATTTCCCCGGCCTGCTCGGGAGTAGCGGTCTTTCCCGTACCTATGGCCCAGATAGGTTCATAGGCAATAACCATGGTAGCTACCTTTTCCGCCGTAAGGTCCTGAAGATCCTTCTCCAACTGGAATTTTACGATTTCAGATGCTTTTCCCGCTTCTCTCTCCTCCAGATTCTCACCAACACAGAGGATTGGAACAATTTCGCTGTCCCAGAAAATATGTTTTAGCTTGTTATTGATACTTTCGTCGGTTTCATTGAAGTACTGACGTCTTTCAGAATGACCGATTATGATATAGTCCACACCTATTTCCATAAGCATGGAAAGGGATATTTCTCCTGTATAGGCCCCTTCATCTGCAAAATGCACATTCTGGGCACCAACGCCTATATCCGTACCCTTAAACTCTTCCACAAGGGCCTGAAGCTGGGTAAAAGGTGCACAGATGGCAACCTTTACATCATTATCTCCCTTATAGATTGACTTAAACTCCTTTGCGAATTCCTTTGCTTCGGCAATGGTTTTATACATCTTCCAATTACCTGCAATTAAAGGGGTTCTTCCGAAAAAATCACTTCTATCGATTTTGTTAGCCATTTTGGTTCCTCTTGGTTATATATTATCAATAACATCTATTCCCGGAAGGACTCTTCCCTCCAAGTACTCCAGGGATGCTCCTCCGCCTGTGGAAATATGAGACATCTTATCCGCAAGACCCATCTGCTCAACGGCAGCAGCCGAATCGCCACCGCCTACTATAGTGATGGCATTGCTATCCGCCACGGCCTGGGCAATACCCAAGGTTCCCTTGGCGAAATTGGGCATTTCGAAAACACCCATAGGTCCGTTCCATACCACGGTCTTTGCTTCCTTAATAACTTCGGAATAACGATCAATTGTTTCGGGACCAATATCAAGGCCCATCATATCCTCAGGGATTTCCTCAATATTAACAATCTTTGATGGAGAATCGTTGTTAAACTCTTCCGCTACCACAACGTCCACAGGAAGATAAAGCTTGATGCCCTTTTCCCGGGCCTTCTTAAGAAGATCTTCTGCGATTCCAATGCTTTCTTCATCAAGAATTGACTTTCCGATATTAAGGTCCTTGGCTTTGAAGAAGGTAAAGGCCATTCCTCCTCCAATTATCAAGGAGTCTACCTTTTCAATAAGGTTTTCGATAACCTTAATCTTGTCTCCTACCTTTGCTCCACCCATAATGGCAACAAAGGGTCTCTCCGGATTGTTTACTGCTGAGTCCAGGAATTTAACTTCCTTTTCAATAAGGAAGCCGGAAACAGCAGGAAGATAGTCTGCAACCCCTGCAGTGGATGAATGAGCTCTATGAGCGGTACCAAAGGCTTCCTGAACGAAGATATCTCCAAGGGAAGCAAGCTCCTTTGAGAAATCCACGTCGTTCTTCTCTTCCTCAGGTCTAAACCTTACATTCTCAAGAAGGAGCACATCCCCGGGGTTCAATTTATGAACAATGGCTTTTACATTCTCATCCACAACCTTATCCCATGGGGAAAACTCAATAGGTCTATTAAGAAGTTCATGAAGCCTAATTGCAACAGGCCCAAGGGAATACTTTTGGTTGGCCTCTCCCTTTGGTCTTCCCAGGTGGGACATTAGAATAACTTTAGCTCCATTTTCTATAAGATAGTTGATAGTTGGAAGAGCTGCTCTAATTCTTGTATCGTCGGTAATTTCATTTCCCTCCATGGGAACATTGAAATCACAGCGAACAAGGGCTTTCTTTCCTTGCCACTCTATATCCTTAATAGTTTTTTTCATTTTAATCACCTATTTTTTTGCCTTCTTTGCAGGCTTTTTGGTTGTCTTCTTTGCAGTAGCCTTTGCCTTTGGTGCAGCCTTTGTTGCAGTCTTCGCTTTAGCTTTGGCCTTTGGAGCTGATTTTAATGACTTCTTGTCAACGCTGTACATATACTTGATCATTTCCAAAAGCTTGGAGGCATAACCAAACTCATTGTCATAGTAAGCGATGAGCTTGAAGAATTTATCGTTAAGCTCTATACCTTCTCTTGCGTCGAAGATGGATGTGCAGGGATCTCCAAGGAAGTCGCCTGATACAACTTCATCATCAACATATTCGATAACGCCCTTCATGGGACCATCCGCAGCTTTCTTAACAGCTCTGCAGATATCCTGATAATGAGCGGATTTCTTAAGTATTACGTTAAGGTCAATGATGGATACGTCAGCAGTCGGTACTCTATAAGAAATACCTGTCATCTTTCCTGCCAGTGTAGGAATTACCAGACCCACTGCCTTTGCAGCGCCGGTGGTGGAAGGAATAATATTTCCGAATACGCTTCTACCTGTTCTCCAATCCTTCATGGAACGAGCATCAACAACCTTCTGCTTTGCTGTAGCAGCGTGGATTGTGGACATAAGACCTTGCTCAATACCGAAATTGTCTTCAAGAACCTTACAAAGAGGCGCAAGACAGTTGGTTGTGCAGCTGGCATTGGAAACTACCTGCATATCGCTTTCATAAAGCTTGTGGTTTACTCCGTAAACAAAGGTAGGAGTTGTCTTGTCCTTTGCGGGAGCGGAGATGATAACCTTCTTGGCCTTACCGTGCTTAATATGAGTCATGGAATCCTCAGTGGTTACATAAGCACCGGTAGCTTCGATTATGTATTCTGCTCCACATTTGTGCCAAGGAATGTTCTTGGCTTCGG
>CAJOQI010000056.1 GCA_905236895.1 uncultured Peptostreptococcaceae bacterium
ATATTCATTACAAATGCACCCAAGGCTGATACATACGTTGTATTTGCGGTAACTACTCCGGATATTGGAACACGTGGAATCAGTGCATTCATCGTAGAAAAAGGTTGGAAGGGATTTGACTTCGGCGATCATTACGACAAACTCGGTATCCGTTCCTCCACAACAGCGGAACTCATCTTTAACGATGTTAAGGTTCCAAAGGAAAACCTTCTTGGCAAGGAAGGCGAAGGCTTCAAGATCGCAATGGCAACACTGGACGGCGGCCGTATCGGTATCGCAGCTCAGGCTCTGGGTATTGCTCAGGGTGCCTATGAGAAGGCTCTTGAAGAAGCAAAGGAAAGAGAGCAGTTCGGTCAGCCCATCGGCGTAAACCAGGGCATTTCCTTCAAGCTTGCCGATATGGCAACAAAGCTTAGAGCAGCCAGATTCCTCATCTACTCCGCAGCAGAGCTGAAGGAGAACCACGAGGCATACGGCATGGAATCCGCAATGGCCAAGATGTATGCATCCGACATCGCTCAGGAAGTTGTATACGATGCACTTCAGATCTTCGGCGGATCCGGATTCCTCAAGGGAATGGATGTTGAAAGAGCGTTCAGAGATGCTCGTATCACCTCCATCTACGAAGGAACAAATGAAATCCAGAGAGTGGTTATCGCATCCCACATCCTTGGAAAGATTGGAAACAAAGCAGCTGCAGGTTCCAGGAGCGTTGCCAAGAAACCCGCTCCCGTTACCGGAGTACGTAAGGGCAGAATCTTCAGAGAAGGGGATGCCAAGGACAAGGTTAACGAACTGGTTGCAGCTCTCAAGGCTGACGGATATGACTTCACCGTTGGTATTCCTGCTGATACTCCTATTGCTGAGGCAGAGAGAGTTGTATCCGCAGGTAAGGGTATCGGCGACAAGAAGAATATGAAGCTGATTGAAAACTTGGCTCAGGCAGCCGGTGCAGCTATCGGTTCATCTCGTCCCGTTGCTGAAACACTTCAGTATGTACCACTCAACAGATATGTTGGTATGTCCGGACAGAAATTCCGCGGCAACCTCTATATCGCTTGCGGCGTAAGCGGTGCCAAACAACACTTAAAGGGAATCAAGGACGCTTCCACAATCGTTGCCATCAACAAGAACGGAAACGCACCAATCTTTAAGAACTGCGACTACGGTATCATCGGCGATGTAAACGAGATTCTCCCGCTGCTTACGGAAGCTTTGGGAACAGGCAAGAAGAAGGCCGCTCCACCAATGGTTAAGATTAAGAGACCTCTTCCGCCCAAACCCACACCGCTTGGTCCTATCTATGTCTGCAACGGTTGTGCTTACGAGTACAATCCGGACTTCGGCGACGAAGAAGCCGAAATCGCAGTTGGAACTCAGTTCAAAGATCTGCCTGAAGATTGGGTATGCCCAGAGTGTGCAGAGCCCAAGACAAACTTCATCGTTAGAACTATCCGCGGACTGTAAAGGCGGCATAGAGCCCGAAAGGGCCTATCGAAAAAGAAAAATATCTTTATTTAAAGAAGGGAGATAAATATGCATTGCGTAAGACAAGTCGTAGACAATCTATATTGGATCGGCGCTAACGACCATAGAACCCATCTGTTTGAGAATATTCATCCAATTCCTTATGGAGTTTCCTACAACTCATATATCCTCTTGGATGAAGAAACAGCTGTATTTGACGGCGTTGACTGGTCCGTTACCAGACAGTATCTGGACAATATCGAATATTTGCTGGACGGAAGAAAGCTGGACTATTTCGTATGCAACCACCTGGAGCCGGATCATTGCTCCTCCATGTACGAGCTCTTTGTTCGTTATCCTGAATGCAAGGTTATCGCTACAGAGAAGGCCTTCATGATGATGCGTCAGTTCGGCTATAAGGTAGATGACCACCAGCAGATTATAGTAAAGGAAGGGGATACCTACAATATCGGTACCCATACTATGGCAGTAGTTGAAGCTCCCATGGTTCACTGGCCTGAAGCTATGGTAACCCTGGACGTTACCAACGGAGTTCTTTTCTCCGCTGACGGATTTGGTTCCTTCATAGCTCTGGACGGTAAGCTTTGGAATGACGACGTTAATTACGACAGAGACTGGATTGATGAAGCTCGTAGATATCTGGTAAATATCGTAGGGAAATACGGTCCTCACGTTCAACTGCTTCTCGGCAAAGCTGCAACGGTTCTGGATAAGATTAAAATCATCGCACCTCTCCACGGACTTCTTTGGAGATCCGATCTGATGTATATCATAGACAAGTATAATCACTGGTCCACATATACACCGGAAGAGAAGGGCGTACTGATCGTATATGCTTCCATGTACGGCGGAACCGAAGCCGCTGCCCAGGCTCTTGCATCAAAGATCTGCGAAAAGGGATTCACCAACGTACATGTTCGCGACGTATCCAATACTCATGTATCCTATCTGATTTCGGATGCATTCAAGTATTCACACATCGTATTTGCATCTGTTACATATAACCTGAATATCTATCCTGTTATGCATGACTTCCTGGATGAGATGAGAATGCTGAACCTGCAGAACAGAACCTGCGCCATCATCGAGAATGGCACATGGGCTTGCAAGTCCGGAGATCTTATTGAGAAGTTCATCAACGAGAATATGAAGGATATGACCATCCTTAATGAAAGACTGACCTTGGCATCTACTCTTCACGAAGACAAAAAGTCTGAACTTGAGGCTCTTGCAGATGCTATTATCGACTCCATGAAGGACGTATCCACAGAGGTTACCAAGCCTGAAGAATAAGGCTGTGCTGAATCAAAGATATATAATGCGAGAGAAGAAGGCGGACCCTCCTATGGGCCGCCTTCTTCGTAAATAATGGGTCACCTTTTTCGTATGTGGTGATAGGGGAAATAGCTCAAAATAATCGCAAAAATAATAGTTTGAAATATTCTAAAAATACTTGCTTTTTTGTGCATATTATTATAGAATACCAGTACATGCAGGGATTTTATCTCTGTGTGGTGCGGGGCGGCAGCATAACCCCCTCAATGCTGTCGCTTTTTTATTTTTTGGTCCATGAGATAAAAGAGAGGGGATTCTTTATTTTTGTGTTCAACTACGATTTTTCCATATTTTGTGCTATCATAAGCTGTCGCAGTGCTTAATAGTCAACATCTAACGCTGCAGAATGAGCGGCTTTAGAAAAGAAGAAACAGGGGTCGATTATTCGACCCCTGTCTGTTATAATAACCAAATAATACTTCGAAAGAATAATTCGAGGAACAGTTTGAGGAATAGATATGAAGAGAGTTGTAATCAAGGTTGGTTCGTCATCCCTTACACATCCGGAAAGCGGAAGGCTGGACCTTATAAAGCTTGAAATACTGGTAAGAGAACTTAGCAATCTGAGGAACAGCGGAATAGATGTTGTTCTGGTTACTTCCGGAGCCATAATGGTGGGAAGAACCGCTCTTGGCTTTAGAGAAAGGCCAGAGGAGGTTAAGGAGAAGCAGGCTTGCGCCGCGGTAGGTCAGGCAAGGCTTATGATGATGTATCAAAAACTCTTTGGTGAATACAATCAGATATGCGGTCAGCTCCTGATTACCAAGGACCTTATTCTTAACGAAACATCCTGGAGGAACGCCAGAAATACCTTTGATGAATTAATGAGTCTGGGAGCAATTCCCGTGGTGAACGAAAACGACAGCGTTGCTACTGCGGAAATCGAATATCTGGATGTTTTCGGAGATAACGATACTTTGTCTGCCGTGGTTGCCAATATGGTGGAAGCGAATCTTTTGATATTGCTTTCGGATATCGACGGACTCTATACGGCGGATCCTCACAAGGATGAGAATGCGGAATTCATCAGTCTGGTGGAGGATTTGGACGAGCAGATTCTGGCCATGGGCAAAAGCTCTACGGGAAGCACCGCAGGAACCGGCGGTATGGCAACAAAGCTTAACGCAGCAAAGATCGCCATGGGCTCCGGCATAGACATGGTTATCGCCAGCGGGGAAGACTTCCACACCATTCACCATATTATGAACGGCGAAAAAGTTGGAACTCTGTTTAAAGGTAAGAAGAAAGAAGATTTTAGCTTGGCGGATTATCTGTAAAAGAGGTAAGTTGTTTTGAAATTAGAAGAAATAGGGAAAAAAGCGAAGGTAGCATCCATAGTTCTTTCAAAGCTAGGTGCAGAGGAAAAGAGCAAGGCTTTGATCGCCTGCAGCGAAGCACTGGTTGGCGCTGTCTCGGAGATTCTGGCTGCCAATGAAAAGGATTTGGCCAATGGAAAAGAGAAGGGAATGACCGAGGCTCTTCTTGACAGGCTGGCTCTCAACTCTGAAAGAATCGAAGGAATCGCCGAAGGTCTCCGTCAGGTAGCTGAACTGGAGGACCCCATTGGTGAGATAGAAGAAATGAAGAAGAGACCCAACGGACTCTTAATCGGAAAGAAGAGAGTTCCCCTTGGGGTTGTTGGAATGATCTATGAAGCCAGACCCAATGTTACGGCCGATGCCTTTGGGCTTTGCTTCAAGACGGGCAATGCGGTAATCCTCAAGGGAGGAAGCGATGCCATCGAAAGCAACAAAGCCATCGTGAAGGTACTGAAAGGCGCGTTGAATAAGTGCGCCATTACGGAGGATGCTCTTCAGCTTATCGAAGACACCGACAGGGGAACCACCAAAGAGTTCATGAGGATGACAGACTATCTGGACGTACTCATTCCCAGAGGCGGCGCAGGGCTGATTAAGTCCGTTGTGGAGGAAAGCAAAGTCCCTGTAATAGAAACGGGAACAGGCAATTGTCATGTTTATGTGGACTCGGAAGTAGATGTGGATATGGCGGTTAAGATCATAGAAAACGCTAAGACCCAGAGGCTAGGAACCTGCAATACCTGTGAGTCTCTGGTTGTTCATGAGGATATAGCCGAAGAGGCCCTTCCCAAGATTACGGAAATGCTTCTCTCTCACGGTGTTGAAATGAGATGCGACGATGAATCCCTTAAGATAATAGGGGAGACGGCTCAGCCCAATCTCATTAAGAAGGCGACCTATGAAGATTGGGGAACTGAATATCTGGATAAGATTATTTCCGTAAAAATCGTTGGCGGTATAGAAGAGGCCATAAAACATATCAATGAGTTCAATACAGGACACTCGGAAGCCATCGTAACTGAAAACTACGAGAACTCCATGAAATTCCTGAATGAAATTGACGCCGCAGCTGTCTATGTAAACGCATCCACCAGATTTACCGACGGCTTCGAATTCGGCTTTGGAGCAGAAATAGGAATCAGCACCCAGAAAATCCACGCAAGAGGCCCCATGGGCCTTAAGGCCCTCACCAGCTATAAATATATAATCTTTGGTGACGGCCAGATTCGAGCATAGATCCTATCTGTGGTCCACATGGGAAACGCCCTTGGGCGACTCCACTGTTAAAAAGTATGGATTAAAAACGTATAAGTAATTGTGTGAACGCCTCCGCAGGGTTTTGCCCGAGGACATAGTGAGCGCAAATACTTATACGTTATTATTATGCTTTAAAATGCAAGAGAGGAACAGGGATGTGGGCCTATATATCTATCCCTATGTCGTTTCCAAGTATCTGTCCATAAGTGATGGAAGATTTGCCGAACTTGGCTCTAATATCGTCCATGGCTCTCTCAACAGCTTCAGCTTTGATGTGGGAATCGGAGCTGCCGAAACCCGTATTCCCTTCCAAGTTTCCGGATTCAAGGAGATCGGTTTGAATTATGCCTTGGTCGTCAAACAGAGAAAGCTGTTCGCCTTCATCTCCGTTTGTTAGATTAATACCCGTTATGGTTATTTGGCGGATGGGATTCTCAAAATACCATAGGCCCTCGATTAATTCCATGGCGGCCTTTTTTATTTCTCCCGCCAAATCAGTAGGTCGATTTAGCTGCTTCTGTCTGGATATGTCGTTGAAACTGGGGTCGCGAATATCCACTTTGACGCCGGAGCATTTCAGTTGATAGCGACGTAATCTTGCGGCCACTCGATCGGAAAGACCGACCAAAGCGGTGGTCACATCCTCCTTGCCCAGCAGATCCCTCTTAAAGGTGCTGCCGTGGCCCACGGATTTAATCTGGCTTTTATAATTAAAGAGAGCAACGGGGCTTTCGTCCAATCCTGCGGCATAGTCCGAAAGAACAGGTCCTTGCTTGCCCAATAAGCCAAGGAGAGCCTCACCGTCAGCTTTTGCCAAATCACCAATGGTATTTATGCCAACGCTCTTGAGCCTTTCTGCCGTGGCAAATCCCACGAAGAACATTTCTTCAACAGGAAGGGGCCAAAGCAAGCCCCGGAAATTGTCTCTGCTTATAACCGTGGTAGCATCGGGCTTTTTATAATTGCTTCCCATCTTTGCGAATATTTTGTTGAAGGACACTCCAACGGAGAGGGTGAGACCCAGCTCTTCTTTAACTCGCCTTCGAATCTCGTCCGCAATTTGGGGACCTGTTCCAAATAGTTTTTGGCTCCCGGTAACGTCAAGCCAGGATTCGTCTACGCTAAAGGGCTCCACCATATCCGTATATTGTTGGTAGATGTCGTTTATCAGATGATAATAGTGATTGTATTTCTCGTGGTGGGCTGGAAGAAGAACCAAATCAGGGCATTTCTTTCGGGCTTGCCAAATTGTCTCGGCGGTTTTGATGCCGAACTTCTTTGCAGGCTCGTTTTTGGCCAAAATAATGCGTGGCGAGCCTCCGGGTCACCGCAAACAGCCACGGGTTTTCCTTGTAAACCAGGTCTTTCAAGGAGTTCCACCGAGGCGAAAAAAGAATTCATATCGCAATGTAAAATAACCCTGTCTTCCATGCTTTGATTATAGTTGAAAAATATCAAATATCAATCACAAAGAAGGCCCCTCTTATGGTACAATATAGGCGGTATTGGAAACCATAGGGAGAGAATGATGGCAAATATAATGGTTTGTGTCACCAAACAGAGGACCTGCCAAATACTTATAGAATATGGCCAAAAGATAATGGCAGAGGGAGATAACCTCCACGTTATTCACGTGGCCGGAGCCAATTTCAATTTTCTTGGAGATAGCGAGGAGACTAAGGCTCTGGACTATCTCTACGAAAGCGCCAGAGAGGCCGGAGCGGATTTAACCGTGTTTAAGTCCGACGACGTTTTTGGAGCCATGTGTGATTTGGTTTCTCAGAATCAGATATCAAAACTGGTGGTAGGATCTCCTCACGAGGCCGATGTTAAGAGCGGCTTCCTGGCTCGTCTGGAGAGCAAGCTTAACGGAAGAGCCAAGCTTATCATAGTTCCCTCGGAGGATAATTAAACTATGAATAGTTTCTATTACGACATATGCATAATAGGAGGCGGGGCATCAGGCCTCGTCTCTGCTATTGTGGCAGCAAAGGGCATAAAAGAAAAAAGCGGTGATGCTGAAAGCAACCCGAATATTTTGTTGCTGGAGAAGAACGACAGAGTTGGCAGAAAGCTTTCCGCCACAGGAAACGGCAGAGGAAATCTTTCCAATCTTAAATGCGAGGACTGGGAAAGAACCTGCGGTTTCTTTTCATCCATTGGACTTATGACCAAGGCTGATGAAGAGGGAAGAATATATCCGCACTCAGAGGTTGCATCCGACATTACGGAGAGACTCAGGATGGAAGCTTTAAGACTGGGCGTTACCATCCGAACAAAGCGTTCCGTTGTAAAAGCTGAAACCGTTTCCGAAGGTTTTTTGATTACCGCATGGAGGGACAAGGAAGAAGCAAAAGAAGCGAAAGAAGATAAAGAGGAATTCTATCGCTGCAAGAAGCTCCTCCTTGCAACGGGAGGAAAGTCCTATCCTGCCTATGGAACCACGGGGGAGGGATATGGTTTTGCCAGGGCAATGGGACATAGGGTTAATCCCTTGGCTCCTGCCCTTACGGGAATTGTAACAAAGGAAAGCCCGGAGAAAATGGGAATAGCAGGGGTCAGAGCCAAGGCCTCAGTAACCCTCCATAGAAATGGACAGGAGATTTCCAAGGAAGAGGGGCAGGTTCAATTTACAAGCTACGGTCTGTCGGGAATCTGCATATTCGACCTAACACCTCATATGGTTATTGAAGAGGGAAGTGATCCCAAGGAGGGCCTCCAAGAATATTCCGTCTCAATTGATCTTCTTCCCGAAATGGGTGAAGAGGAACTTGGTATTTGGATTCGTGATCGAAGGGAAGCCGGAGATCAGGAGGAAGAAATACTTTGTTCCCTGATAAACCAAAAACTGGCCAAGGCCCTTTCCACCGGGCCGGAGGGAATAAACCCAAAGGATATAAAGAATTTCAATTTTTCTGTTGAAAATCTCAGGGGATGGAACGATGCCCAGGTAACAAGAGGCGGAGTGGCCTTGGAAGAAGTGAATATGGAAACCATGGAATCAAAGCTGGTTCCCGGCCTATTCTTCTCTGGCGAAATATTGGACTATGCCGGGCCCTGCGGAGGGTTTAATCTCCAGTTTGCCTGGACAAGTGGAATGGCTGCAGGCCATGGGTTGGCAGAGTAGACCTTTCCTCTTGACACAGATAAAAAGAATATGCAATAATCTTTTAGAATCAAAGGGAGTAGCCGCGCGGAAGCGCTTACACTGCCGTCAGTACGATAGAGAAGCATCGAGATAGATGTGCTTTATCCGGTTTTGTGACTATGTGGCGAGACTTTGCTGAAGCTTTTTGCTTTGGCAGCTGGCCACTTTTTTATAAGGTTGTTTAGGGATTTTATGAAAAGATGAGTACACTTACCATAACGGCCATAATACTCTTTGCAGTAACATATATTCTGATGTTTACCATCCAGAGACTGCGGCCTCATATTGCCGTAGCATCTGCTCTTATTTTCGTTGTTATAGGAAGTCTGGGGATCTTCCCCGAATTCAAATATACGGCTTTTAACGCCCTTAAGCAGATCGACTGGAATGTTTTGATGATGATTGCGGGAACCATGGGAACCGTCTTTCTTTTCATCAAATCAAATATGCCCAGTCTTATGAGTGACATTCTGGTGTCCAAGCTCCACAGCGTAAAGCTTTTGGTGGTGGCACTTTCCCTTTTTGCGGGAATCGTATCCGCCTTCGTTGATAATGTGGCAACGGTTCTCATGATTGCCCCTGTTGCTATCGCTCTCTGTAAAGATTTGAAGATTTCGCCGGTGCCTGCGATTATCTGTATTTCGATTTCGTCCAATTTGCAAGGGGCAGCGACCTTGGTAGGGGACACCACATCAATCCTCCTGGGCAAAGCAGCTAACTTGGATTTTACGGACTTCTTCTTTGTTCAGGGAAAGCCGGGAATGTTTTGGGTTACTGAAGCAGGTGCCCTTGCCAGCGTACTTATTATTCTTTGGAAGATGAGAAAGGAGACTGCCGCCGTTTATATTACCTCCCGAACAAAGGTAGAAGACAAGGTGCCGGGACTGCTATTGCTGTTGACGGTGCTGACTCTTATCGCGGTTTCATTCATTCCATATAAGTCCAATGCACAGCCCGGACAATTCTATAAGCCGGATATTAGTAACGGTATCATTTGCATTTTCTATTTTGCGGTTGGAATTATCAGAGCTGCAATAAAGGGTGGTGGAATTGATATAGTTAAGGAAGCCCTTAAGGAAATCGACTATTATACCTTAGTACTTCTGGCAGGACTGTTCATCGTAATAGGCGGAATCACCGAGGCGGGAATAATAGATTTGATCGGACAAAAACTGGCGGGAATCAGCGGGGACGGAAGCAGGGCGTCAGTATTCTTAATCTACACAATCATAGTTTGGATGTCCGTATTCTTCTCTGCCTTTATAGATAATATTCCATATACCGCAACCATGCTTCCCGTTGTGGCTGTTGTAACTGAAAGATTAAGTGCAGCAGGGGGCCTGGATATCAATCCAAATCTGATGTATTTCGGATTGCTGGTTGGCGCCACCCTGGGTGGAAATATCACTCCAATAGGAGCCAGCGCCAATATTACTTCTCTCGGAATCCTGAGGAAGGAAGACCATGAGGTAAGCGCAAAGTCCTTTATGTCGTATAGCGTGCCCTTTACCCTGGTAGCTGTAACCTGCGGCTATCTGCTGGTATGGTTTATTTGGATGTAAGGGTAGATAGAGTAACCTTTTTTACAAGTAAAAGTAGTGAACTCTGGGGAAACAGTGATTTTAAGTGGGTTTTTCCATGGGAAACTGCTACCTTTTTCGAATATTTCCCAAGGTGATGGGGAAAAAGTAATTGTTAAAGCTTTTCCCATGGAAAAATTCAGCTTTTTATCCTTTCTCCCACAAAGGTGGATCTAAAAAAGGGGTTTCAAGTGTTCATTCCAATCAAGCATGGCACTATCAAAGAAACAAAGACCCGGCGAGCCTATGCTCACCGGGTCTTTTGGAGGGAATGCTTAGATGGTGCTTCTATCTAGTGAATAGTTCTCTAATCATCGTCATCGTCGTCGTCATCGTCATCATCGTCTCGATCATCATCCCAATCGTCATCCTCATCCCAATCGTCGTAGTCGTTGTCTTCAACTTCCCATGTATTGGTATCGTCTTCGTATTCATATACAACACCATTTTCAATCTTCTTGTCATCTTCAGCTTCCCAGCTGTTGGTGTCATCTTCGTATTCGTAGACCACTCCGCCTTCTTCCTTATAGACGTCATCACCGGATGTAACCGTATTGGATGATGCTGCGGGAGCAGAAGCTGCAGGTTGGCTTGCAGGTGAAGAAGGGGTTGCTGCAGGTTGGCTTGCAGGTGCAGAAGGGGTTGCTGCAGGTTGGCTTGCAGGTGCAGAAGGGGTTGCTGCAGGTTGACTTGCAGGTGCAGAAGGTGTTGCTGCAGGCTGACTTGCCGGTGAAGAATTGCTAGCCGGTGTAGATGGCGCAGCCTGGTTGCTTCCGGAATTGTTTGACTGAGTACCGGAAGAGGTAGCAGGTGAAGCGGGGGCTGTCTGGCTTGGGGCAGAGCTGCTTGCGGGGGCAGAAGCTACAGTTTCCTTGCTGGATTCAAGAATCACACCTGTTGCGGCATTGATTTCGTATTCGTATTCCGTGCCACCCGCATAGAATTCCACATCATATTTCTGAAGGCCGTCATCATGCTCAAGCTTGGCTTTGCTGATTACGGCGTCATCGGAGCTAACTCCTGCGTGGCTTAAAGCTATGGTCTTGGCTTCTTCCAGGGAGAGGGCAGTGCCGTCGGTTCCGGGGATTCTGTCGCTGATTGCGAGAGCATCCTTATCTCCTTCGGGAATGGTGAGGCCGTATTCCAAATAGTCTTCCTTTTCCCAGGCTTCGCTGGACTTTTCAACTATTTCTCCGGTTAAAGCATCGATGGAATAGTCGAATTTCTTTTCGCCGATTACTGCGAACTCCACATCGTAAACGATTCTTCCGTCGTCTCTTTCCAGTTTGGTTCTCTTTAGGGTTACATCACTTTCCTTTAAACCCGCATCTGCCAAAGCCTTGGCAAGAGCTTCCTTGTCATCTATGGCATATCCATCGGTGGTAGGGGTGGTTTGCTGAGCAGTAGTCTCAGGCACAGTAGCGGTATTGAATATCTTTTCTCTGCTTCTTTCAATTATGTCTCCGTTTGAGGAGTTAACCGTATAATTGTATTCAGTATCGCCTGCGATGAACTCTATATCGTAAACGAATACCCCTTTTTCATAATCAAAGTCAATCTTTGATCTTGTAATGTCTTCGGGCGAAAGATTGGCGTCTACACATGCGAAGTTTATTGCAGCGCTTTCGGTTATAGCTGTACTTCTTGCAACCTGTCCTACGGCATATACCGTGCCCCCTCCAGCCATCAGGAAGGCCAGACCAAGGACCAGTGCGATTAATCCTTTGTTTTTCATTTTTCTAATCCTCCAAATAAGTCTCGCTTTATCGTAGCTTAAGAATAAAACACAAAGATTAGAATATCATTAGAGCCCTCTTAGAAGGGGGAGGACTATTGTAAAGTCGCTTCCTTCGCCGGGGGTGCTGCTTAAGACAATCTCTCCGCCGTGAAGTTCCGTAATTCTCTTAACCATGGAGAGACCCAAACCCGTTCCCTTTACGGTGCGGGATGAGTCGGTTCTATAAAATCTATCAAAGATCTTTTCCTGCTCCTCCCGGGGAATGCCTATGCCGTCATCCTTTACGGAAAGGCGGCATGAATCACCGTCTTTTTTAAGAGAGAGAAGAATGCTTCCATTCTCTTTTCCGTAGCGGTAGGCGTTGCTGATGAGGTTCTGGAGGAGACGACTTAAGAGAAGCTCGTTTCCTTCCACCCAGATATTTGGCTCCACCGCATAAGAAAGGTCTATGCCATTGGTTTTAACCAAAGCCATTTGACCTGATATTTCATCTACCAAAGGACTTAAATCAACAGGGGAGAAGGGGTAGCGTTCAATACCCTTGTCCATTCTGGTATAGTCCAGCATATCCGTGACCAGATCGTCCATGCGCTGGCTTTGCTTGGCAACCACCTCGAGAGCTTCTCGATACTCTTCTGCGGTTCTGTCCTTTTCCAGAATATATTCGCTCTGGGCTTTAATGACTGATAGGGGAGTTCTCATCTCGTGGGATGCGTCAGAGGTAAACTGTCTCTCCGACTCAAAGGAACTGTCCAGTCTACCGATCATAGCGTTAAAGACGTTGGCAAGACGTCCGATTTCATCCTGGTTGCCGTCTGTTTCGATTCGCTGTTTAAGATCGCTGCCTGCGGATATCTTTGATGCCGTCTGTTCAATGTCTCTGATGGGGGACAACATCCGGCCTGCCAGAAGATAGCCGAAGAGCAGGGACAGAAGCATAAGGAAGGGGAAGATAAAGAGTGCGATTCTCGTTATTTCAGCCAGCTGATCCACGCTTTTTGTTTCAGGAACCACGCCTCTAATCCAAAGCTCCGGTATGTCTTTTCCTGAAAGAGTCAGTTTACGGTCATAGAAATTATATCTGACCCCATCTATTTCTTCGTTCCAGGTATGGGAGGAGGTGAAGTTTAGCTCCGAAGACTGAATGGCCAAAGGATTCTCGCCGTAGAGAAGTTCTCCGTCGGCGGTATAGAGAGCGGTGTGAACGTCGTTTACCACGTCCATAAAGTCCTCGTCGATTTCCAGATAGCCTTTCTCAAGGGGAAGATAATTATATGTTGGAGTATCTCCCTTGGTTTCCACGTATTTAATTTCCTCCACATTTTCTTCGACAGTGCTGATGAGATAATCCCTTATGGTATGGCGGAGAACCAAACCGCTGGCATATCTTACGGAAAAGAAAACCAGCCCCGATATGAGTATTAATACCAGGGCTACCCAAAGTGTTAATTTGAAACGAATGGATCTGTTCTTCATTTAATTCTATATCCCATTCCGCGTACGGTTTCGATTAGCTTGATCTTGCTGTTGGCATCGATCTTCTTTCTAAGATAGCTAATATATACATCAACCACATTGGTGCCGCCTTCGTAGTCGAAGCTCCAAATATGATTTTCAATCTGTTCTCGGCTTAAGACCTTGCCTTTATTTAAGAGAAGGTATTCAAGCAATGCGAATTCCTTTTGAGAGAGGAGGATTTCCTTATCGCGTCTCTTGACTGTTTTGGCTTTTAGATCAACCACCAAGTCCTCGGTGGAGAGTGTATTATTCGTAGCGCCAAAGCCTGCTCGGGTCAGAGCCCTTAATCTGGCCATAAGCTCCGCCAGTGAGAAGGGCTTAACCAGATAATCATTTCCTCCAATGTCCAAGCCCTTAACTCTATCCTCTATGGAATCCTTTGCAGTAAGGAAGAGGACGGGAGTCTTATTCCCGGACTTACGAACTGCCTTAAGCAAAGAAAAGCCGTCCATGCCGGGCATCATCACATCAAGGATGGCGCCGTCATAGTCAGCGGTGTTGAAACATTCAAGGGCAGAGAGGCCGTCCAGACAGCTGTCTACACTATAGCCCTCTTCGGTCAGTTTGTTAGTCAGTATTTTGTTGAGATCCTTTTCATCTTCAGCAAGCAATATTCTCATAATTCACCTCCGAGAAATATCCCCTCAAGGAAAGATTACTGCTGAATTATTAGAAAAAGATTAGAAAAACATTAAAACTATTTAAGCAGGCTCTTTCCCGTCATTTCTTCGGGTATTTCTATTTCCATAAGCTCCAACATGGTAGGAGCGATATCGCAAAGTTTTCCGCCTCTCTTAAGCTCCCTCGGCTCCGAAGAAATATGAATCAAAGGAACCGGGTTGAGGGAGTGAGCGGTTACAGGGTTGCCATCTTCGTCAATCATTACATCCGCATTTCCGTGGTCAGCGGTAAGCAGCAGTTGGCCGCCCCTTGTTAATACGGAGGCCACGATATTTGGAATGCATTTATCAATGGCTTCAATGGCTTTGATGGCGGCGGACATTACTCCCGTGTGGCCAACCATGTCAGGATTGGCGAAGTTGAGAATAATCACGTCGTATTTATCCTCGTGGATGGCGGTAAGCAGTTGCTCCGTAACCTCAAAGGCGCTCATATAAGGCTGAAGGTCATAGGTGGCAACCTGAGGGGAGGGAACCAGAATTCTGTCCTCACCCTTGAAGGGTTCTTCTCTTCCTCCGTTAAAGAAGAAGGTTACATGGGCGTATTTCTCCGTTTCCGCAATCCTAAGCTGGGTAAGGCCCAAACTTGAAATATATTCACCAAAGGTATTCTCCGGAGCTTCCGGTGGGAAGGCGATTGATACGTTTGGCATTTCCGCGTCATATTGAGTCATGCAGACGTATTTAATATCCTCCGGCTCACGTCTTCTGGTGAAGCCGTCGAAATCCTTGTCAACAAAGGATCTGGTGATTTCCCTGGCTCTGTCAGGTCTGAAGTTAAACATGACCAGACCGTCTTTGTCGTTTATGGCCAGTCTTCTTGTGTCAGAGGATACGGAGGAGTGGAGGCAGGTTGGAAGGATGAACTCATCCGTTTCTCCTGCCGCATAGGCCTCTTCCATAACCAGAACCGGGTCGCCTCCTTGGCGTCCTTCTCTCATTACCATGGCTTCGTAGGCCTTCTGAACTCTGTCCCAGCGTTTGTCCCTGTCCATGGCATAATAGCGTCCGGAAATGGTTGCTATTTCCCCAAGCCCCAGTTCTTCGATAAAGCTCTGGAGCTCTTTTATATACTCGATGCCGGAGGTAGGGGGAACGTCTCTTCCGTCCATGAAGCAGTGAATATATGCTTTGGTTATTCCCTTGTCCTTTGCCATGGTGAGAAGGGCCTTAAGATGATCTATATGGCTGTGAACTCCTCCGTCGGAAACCAAACCCAGAAGATGAAGGGCGGTGCCGTTTTCAAGCACATGGTTCATCACTGCGTTAAGTTCCGGGTTAAGGAGGATGGTATTGTCCTCACAAGCCTTGGTTATTCTGCTAAGCTCTTGATAGACGATTCTGCCGGCGCCGATATTAAGATGCCCGACTTCGGAATTGCCCATCTGTCCCTCGGGAAGTCCAACGGCCTCACCGCAAGCCTTAAGCTTGGTGTTTGGATAGGTCTTAAACAGACTGTCCAGATAGGGGGTATCCGCCTGGGCTATGGCATTTCCCTTTTTCTTGGAGGAAAGGCCGAATCCGTCCAGAATCATCAGTAGCATAGGTCTCTTTTTAAGTTTCATAATTCTTCTCCCAAATATACCAAATGGTACCAAAATAGTCCTAAAAGGATTATACCCAATATTTAGTAAAAATGATAGAATAAAACCATGGAAAACAAAATAGAGTGGAGTAAAGAACAAGAGAAGATAATCGACGGATTAAGGGACGTAAACGTGCTGGTAGCAGCTGCAGCAGGGTCCGGAAAAACCACGGTTTTGGTTGAAAGGATCAAAAAACTGGTTTGCTACGAAGGTGTGCCCGTTAAAAATCTTTTAGTGGTGACCTTTACCAAGGCTGCGGCTGCGGAGATGAAGGAGAAGATAAGGAAAGCTCTGCGCAATGAATTAAAAGCCGGCCAGGAGGGAGACAAGGAGCAGGCCGCCTATTTAAGGAAACAGCTTAGAGATATTGCCGCTGCGGACATCAGCACCTTTGATTCCTTTGCTCTTAACGTGGTGAGAAGGTATTTCTTCAAGACGGATTTGGAGCCGGGTTTTGGGGTTCTTGACGAGGCCAGGAAGGTTCTTATGGTGGAGGACGCCTTGGACCGCCTTTTGGACGAGGAATTCAGCGAAATGAGGCCTGAATTCATTCGCTTTATGAATAAATATTGCAGCGACAGAAAGCCTGACAAAATCAGAAGCCTTATTTCAAACACCTATACCAGGATTATGGCTATGCCCCATCCATGGCAGTGGATGGAAGAGCAGGTGGCGGCCTTAAGGGTTGATAAGGATAGTTTTGCGGAAAGCAAATACTGGCTTGCGGCAAGGGAAGATATAACAAAGTCTCTGGAGAAATCCGTTGTTGAAGGAATGAAGGCTGCGGACTATTTAAGAAATTCAAGCCTTGATCGTATGGCCACCAATCTGGAGGAAGGGGAAATAGCAAAGCATAAAAATGCCCTCCTTGCTTCCGGAGAGGACCTTTCTCCTGAAGAACTCGTTGAAAAGATTACGACGGCCCTTAAGCCCAGGACCAGTCTTGTTGCCAAGAAGGAAGAAAAAGAAACCTATAATGCTATCAAGGATGCGGTGGACACCCAGAGGGATAAGGCTAAGGAATATGTGAAGGGAATCAAAGATGATTTCTTTGCAACTCCCATTCCGCAGATGATAGATGAAATGAATGATACGGCGGATGAACTGGAAACAGTCATCGGCCTGCTGAAGAGATTCCACCGGCTTTTCAAGGAAGCGAAGGAAGAAGCCAAGATGATTGACTTTGCCGACATGGAGCACTATTGCCTTGAAATCCTGGAAGACCCTCAGGTGGCTGAAGAATACAGAAACAGATTCAGCCAAATATTTATAGACGAATATCAGGACACCAATCTGCTCCAGGAAGCAATTGTCGATTTAATCAGAAGAGAGAATAATCTCTTTATGGTGGGAGATGTTAAGCAGAGCATATATAAATTCAGACTGGCTGAACCTGCCATCTTCCAGGATAAATACAATGCATATTACGAAAAGAGGATTCCTTTTTCAGAGGTTGTGGATCTTAATCAGAACTTCAGAAGCAAGGGCGGAATCATCAAAGGCGTTAACCGGGTCTTCTCCGACTTTATGGAGGGATATGACGAAAGAGCTGAACTTCATAAGGGAGTAAAATATGACGGAGAGCATACCTATTACCCGGAAATCAGGGTGGCCTATTTGGGCGGGGTTGAAGGTTTGACCCGGGAAGATGATGAAGAATCCAAGAGCGCTGATGAAAATGGCAACGGATTTGAAGGGGATGAAGTTGAAGTTTCGGATCCAACCATTGATACCGGGGCAGAGGAGGTAACCGCTGAGAATCTGGAGAAGGCGGAGATAGAAGCCGCTTTGGTGGCGAGGCTGGTAAAGGAGCAACTGGGAAAACCCTATTACGATCCGGGAAAAAAGACTGTAAGAGAGTTGGAACCCAGGGATATAGTCATTCTCCTAAGAAGCGTCAAAGGCTACGGAGAGGTATATAGTGATGCTTTAAGCGCTCTTGGAATAGAAAGCTATACCTCTGAAACCGGCGGCTATTTTGATACCATGGAGATTGAGATTTTCATGAATCTCCTTTCCATATTGGATAATAGAAGGAGAGACGTGGAGCTAATAAGCGTTCTTCATTCTCATGTATTCGGATTTACACCAACAGAGCTGGGAGAGATAAGACGACATAACAAGAAAGGTGCTTATGTTGATGCTTTCTTTGAGTATGGCGAGAAGGGCGAAATAGAAAGCCTTAAAGATAAATGCAAAAAAGCAATCAATCAAATTGATGAGTGGAGAAATGCCTCCAGAGTAATGCCCCTTCCCAAATTCATCTGGAAGGTAATGAACGAAAGCGGTTTCTATCTTGTTATGGGAGCCATGCCGGGAGGAGCGGTGAGACAGGCAAATCTCAGGGCTTTGGTTGACAAGGCGGAAAGCTTTGCTCAGGACAGACAGGCATCTTTATATAGCTTTGTTAAATACGTGGGGGAACTGAGAAAGCGCCAGGTTACCACTCCGGAGGTAAAGCTTGTGGGAGAGGGAGATCAGGTTGTAAGGATAATGACCATACACAAGAGCAAGGGTCTGGAATTCCCCATGGTTATTCTTGCGGGCGCAGGAAGAAATCTTCGCTATTCCAACAGAGGACAGGATCTGGTCTTCCACAGGGAAATCGGAATCGGCATGAACTATGTCAACTACGAAGAGAGCTGGTATAGAAATACCCTTCCTCAGACTTTGATATTCAGACGAATCAGGGAAGAAGAGGAAGAGGAACAGGAGAGAGTTCTCTATGTTGCTTTAACCAGAGCAAAGGACTATCTATTTGTAACGGGAACGGTGGATGAAGCTGAAGAATACGAAGCCTTTAGAGATCTTGGAACGAGAGATCATAGCAGCTTCCTCAAGATGATTGGAGATGCACTTCCTCTTGGTGAAGAGGTGGTGGCCTGTGTTGACGGGGATTCGCCAGAAGAGGAGCCTGCTCAGGAAGTATTCATCAAGGAGGAAATGCTTAGAGAAGCTCCCGATCCGAAGAGAGCGGAGAAGATATATGAACAGCTTTCTTCTCCCTATGCTTATGAGGAAGCCAGAAAGAATAAATCAAAGGTTTCAGTATCGGAGCTTAATGCCATGAGGAAGAAGGCTCCGAATAAAGATGCTCCTGAAGAGGGGGGAACTGCCGAAACAGGTAGCGAAGGTGCCTATACTGCCATGGAACTTGGTGCCCCCGACTTCGCCAGAGAAAAGAGAACTCTTACGGGAGCGGAAAAGGGAACCATATATCATAGCCTAATGGAGTATGTGGACTTTAGCCTTGGAGTTTCGGAAGGACTACCCTATATCCAAGAGAGTGCTGAAACCATGGTAAAGGAAGGCCTTATCACCGAAGAGGAATTAAAGGCTATCGACCTTACCAAGGTGGAAGGATTTTTCCTTTCGGATTTGGGTAAGAGAGCTGCGGCGGCTTTTGAGAAAGGCCTGCTCCATAAAGAGAGACCCTTTACCCTAAGAGAGAAGCAGGGGAAAGAGGATATTCTTGTTCAGGGTATTATCGACTGCTATTTCAAGGAAGATGGCAGGACCATTCTTCTGGACTACAAGAGCAATAGAATAAAAAGCAGCAGCCCGGAATCCTATTCCGAACTGCTGGATAATTACAGAACCCAGTTGGATATCTATAGGGAAGCCTTGGAAAAGGCGGGAGAAGGCCCCGTTGAGGAGGTTTATCTCTATCTCTTTTCCACAGGGGAGGCCATCAAGGCCTAAGGGGTTTTATTAACGCATATAATAAGGAGTTACATAAGCAGGGATGCCGTCCTTCATAATAAGGTCAGGCTCGCCCTGAATCAGAGGTCGGAGGTAAGCTATAGCTTCCTCCGATATTCCTTTGTACTCCGGAAGAATCCATTCCTTTGGGAAATGCTTTACGAAGTTGGCCACCTTATCCGCATCCACGGTGATGAAGTCTGCTTCGTATTCTTTGCCTTCTCTTCTCTTGAGGCCAACCATCTTTCCGGTGAAGGATGGGTCCGCAGTATGCATATGAGCGGACATTCCTAGTTCAAAGGATTCGTTTACATCTACAAGGGATTGCTGACTTACATGGCAGCGCTGAGCTGTTGAAAGATCCTGAACCTTACAGCGGGATGCTGCGCCGGATTCGAGAATCATTGCCTCGAGAGCTTTTCCTGCTCCGCCTAAAACCGCATGACCAAAGCCGTCGTTCTTGGCTTCTCCTGCGGCGATATATTCGCCGTTCTCGTAGTGGGCGCCTTCGGAAACCACTATATAGCATTTATTCTTTTCTTTGACGCATTCCTCAACCTTTTTCAGGAAAAGCTCCTTGTCAAAGTTTTCCTCGGGCAGAATGAGAAGGTCCACGTTTCCGGAAAGACAAGCGGATGCGGCAAGCCAGCCCGCATCTCTTCCCATGGTTTCCAGGATGAAAACTTCCTGTCTGGTATAGACGTTATAGTCCAGCCAGGTTGCTTTGGCTACGCTGGTTATGAACTTTGCTGCGGAAGCAAAGCCGGGGCAGTGGTCCGTCTCCATAAGATCGTTATCCACGGTCTTGGGGCAACCAACAAAGCGGTGATTGGTGATGCCGTTGTTTCTGGCATATTCGCTCAAGGCCGCAACCGTATCCATGGAATCGTTCCCTCCGGTATAGAAGAGAGTTTCTATATCGTATTTATCCATAATTGCGATTAGCCTTTCAAAAGCCTCCACATTGTCTCTCTTAAGTTTGAATCTACAGGAACCCAAAGCGGAAGCGGGGGTCTGTCTGAGAATGCGATTCTCTTCGTCGGACATATTGGTAAGGTCGTAAAATCTTTCTTCCAGAGTTCCTTCTATTCCGTTAAGACCACCCAAAACCTTGTCGTAAATGGGGTTCAGCTGATTGGCCTTTACTATACCTGCTACTGTGGCGTTAATGACGGATGTGGGCCCGCCGGATTGGGCTACTAAGCAATTAGACATGTTTTTCCTCCGATTATTCTTCAATAAACCTATAGGTATATTATAATATCACGCTAAATCTTTACAATGGATTTTTGTTGCAATATAATCAATGCATATTTATAGAAATGAGGAATTGAAATGGTTTATTTTAGGTCGGATTATAGCCTTGGGGCCCATCCCGAGGTGATGGAAGCGCTGATTAAAACCAATGAAGAGCATAGTGACGGCTATGGGCTTGACATACATTCGGAAAATGCGGGGAGATTGGTAAAAGAACTAATTGGAAGGGAAGATGTTTCCGTTCATATGATGGTGGGAGGAACTCCCTGCAATGTTACATTTATTGCGGCGGCTCTCAGACCCTATGAGGGAGTGGTAGCACCAAGGAGCGCCCACATCTATTCCCACGAAACGGGAGCGGTTGAGGCCACGGGTCATAGGATAATCAATTTCGAAGGAGTGGATGGAAAGCTTACTCCCGAGATGATTGACAAAGCCTTTGATGAATATGAGGATGAACATACGGTGGTCCCCAAAATGGTATCCATTTCCCAACCGACGGAAATAGGAACCATCTACAGCAAAAATGAACTCTATGCCATTAGGGATAAATGCAAGGAAAGGGATATGTATCTCTATATCGACGGTGCTCGCATGGGCGCGGCCTTGACCTGCGATGAGGCTGACTTTACTCTTAAGGATCTCGGTGCAATTGCAGACGGTTTCTATATCGGAGGAACAAAGAACGGCGCTCTCATAGGAGAGGCTTTGGTCATCACCAATCCTGAGATAGACGACCACTTCCGCTGGATGATAAAGAGAAGCCTTGGCATGCTGGCCAAGGGAAAGATAATCGGCGTTCAGCTGGAGGCTTTGCTTGAAGGGGGAGAGAACAATCTTTTAAGCCGTATTGCTCGCCATGAGAATAAGATGGCAAAGAGACTTAGAGAAGGTTTGGAAGAAATGGGAGTAAGCTTCTATAGCAAGTCTCCCACCAATCAGATTTTCCCTGTTTTCCCCAAGACCGTGGTGGAAGAATTGGAAAAGGATTTCTTCTTCTATCGTTGGGCTCCGGAAAAGGATGGAATAATTCCTGTCAGATTTGTTACATCCTGGGGAACAAGCGAGGAGGACGTGGATAGCCTACTTGCAAGAGTTAAAGAGGTTTTGATATAATAAACGGTAGTTTTGTTGGGAATAGAGAAGGGAAAAGGAGATTAAAATGGCTTTAGAAGTTGGTATAGATCTTGGTACAGCCAACGTACTGGTATATATAAAAGGTAAGGGCATCGTTATTGATGAACCATCCGTTGTTGCCGTAAACAGGGAGACGGATGAGATTCTGGCCGTAGGTGAAGAGGCCCGTCAGATGCTGGGAAGAACACCGGCAAATATTGTGGCGGTTAAACCTCTTAGGGACGGAGTTGTTTCCGACTACGACATCACCGAGAAGATGCTCAAGTATTTTATCAGAAAGGCCTGCGGAAGCGGTCGCTTCTTCAAGCCCAGAATTATGGTCTGCGTGCCCAGTGGAGTAACGGACGTAGAAAAGCGTGCCGTTAGAGAAGCCGCTCAGCTGGCGGGAGGAAAGAATGTTTACCTTATCGAGGAGCCTGTTGCTGCGGCCATAGGTGCGGGACTTGATATATCAAAGCCGGACGGCGTTATGGTTATCGACATAGGAGGCGGAACCACAGATATTGCGGTTATCGCCTTAGGCGGAATCGTTGCCAGCAATTCGGTTAAGGTTGCGGGAGACAAATTCGACGAAGCCATCATCAACTATATGAGAAGAAATCATAAGCTTCACATAGGTGAAAGAACCAGCGAGGATCTTAAAAAGGTTCTGGGAACCGCTTCTCCAAGACCGGAGGTTCTGGTTGCCGAGTGTAGAGGTAGAGATGTGGTTAGTGGTCTTCCCAAGGTGGTGGAGGTTACTTCCGAAGAGATCATGGAAGCCCTCGAGGAACCTCTCTATACCATCTGTGAAGCTGCCCACGGAGTTTTGGAAAGAACACCTCCCGAACTTGCTGCGGATATTACCAATTCCGGAATCACATTAACCGGTGGTGGCGCATATCTCTACGGTCTTGATACGAGACTTACCCAGAGAACCGGCATGGAAGTTCATATAGCCGAGAACCCGGAGCAGTGCGTAGCAATCGGAACAGGAAAAGCTTTGGGAGTAATTGAAACAATAGAGAGCAATAAGCTGAACAGCAGAGAACCTTATCTGTAGAAAAGAACGTAAGGATGCTCCAAGGTGGCTAAGCCCCTTGGAGCATTTTTAGAAGGAAGAAAAATGAAGCTTGAATTGATCGCAACCTGCGCCTTCGGTTTGGAGGCGGTGCTGAAAAGAGAAATAATGAACCTGGGATATGAAATCCTCTTATCCGAGGACGGAAAGATTACCTATGCCGGGGATGAAAGAGCCGTGGCAAAAAGCAATCTATGGCTTAGAACCGCCGACAGAGTTCATATTAAGATGGGGGAGTTTAAGGCGGAAACCTTTGATGAGCTTTTTGTCGGAACGGAGGCCATAGCGTGGGAGGAGATAATCCCCCGGGATGGGATTTTTGTTGTGACGGGAACCTCGGTTAAATCCAAACTCCACAGCGTGCCA
The DNA here is from genome assembly GCA_905236895.1 of uncultured Peptostreptococcaceae bacterium. Classification (GTDB taxonomy): domain Bacteria; phylum Bacillota; class Clostridia; order Peptostreptococcales; family Anaerovoracaceae; genus Eubacterium_B. The sequence continues at coordinate 23,172 of CAJOQI010000056.1, forward strand.
GCCTGCCAAAGCATAGTTAAGAAGGCGGTGGCAGATAGACTGTGCAAGCACTATGGACTTGAAGAAATGCCGGAGACTTCAGGTGACTACGGCATCAAAGTGACTATGCTTAAAGACAGGGCCACCCTTACCATTGATAGCAGCGGCAAAGGGCTTCATAAGCGAGGCTATAGAGAGGAAGCGGGAGAAGCGCCTATTAAAGAAACTCTTGCTGCGGCTCTTGTTCAGCTTTCCTTCTGGAAGAAGGGAAGGATTTTGGTCGATCCCTGCTGCGGTTCCGGAACCATTCCTATCGAAGCTGCTTTAATCGGAAGGAATATTGCGCCTGGGCTATCCAGGTCTTTCGCTTCTGAAGAGTGGCCGGTGATTGGAGAAGAGGCTTGGAAGGAAGAGAGGAAGGAGGCTTTTCAAGAAATAGATAACGAAGGTGAACTTAAGATTCTGGCCAGCGATATAGACTCCAAGGTTCTTGAAGTGGCGAAGAAAAATGCTGAGGAAGCAGGGGTGATGGATGATATTTCATTTAGCCGCCGGGACATACAGAAGTTGTGGCTGGAAGAGGGGAATGAGATCATAATAACCAATCCGCCCTACGGAGAGAGAATCGGTGAGCAGAAGGAAATAGATAGAATATATAAAAGCTTGAATAGACTCATGAAGGAAGACGAAAGCAGATCTTTCTTTGTAATAACCGGAGACAAATCTGCGGAAATGAAAATCGGCGGGAAGAAGGCCGACAGAAGAAGAAAGCTGTATAACGGCAGAATAGAAACCTGCTATTATCAATTCCACGGAAAGAAACCGGAAAAGGCAGAAAAGTAAAAGGGCAAAAGAAAAGAGGACAATGGAAACCAAGGGAAGGAAGAGTATTGAGCTTCTTGCTCCTGCGGGGAGCAAGGAGGCCTTCATAGCTGCGGTTGAAGCCGGCGCAGATGCAATATACTGCGGGGGCAAACTTTTTAATGCCAGAATGAACGCTGGGAATTTTGATGACGAGGAAATGAAAAAGGCCATAGACTTTGCTCATAAGAGGGGAGTCAGGGTCCATGTCACCCTTAATATATTGATTAAGGATGAGGAACTTAAGGAAGCCCTGGAGTATGCGGAGAGACTTTGGCGGATGGGGGCCGACGCTTTGATTGTTCAGGATTTGGGGCTGGCTCGCTTGATTAGGGAACATATTCCGAATTTGGAAATGCATCTTTCCACCCAGGGAACCATCTATGATCTGGAGGGAGTCAAGGCCGCATCAAAGCTGGGCTTCAAGAGAGTTGTTTTAGCCAGAGAGCTTTCTCTGGATGAGATCAAAGAAATCTGCGCTGAATCCCCGGTGGATATTGAGACCTTCTGTCACGGGGCTATCTGCATGTGTTATTCCGGCCAATGTCAGCTATCCAGAGCAAATGGTGGAAGAAGCGGAAACCGTGGGGCTTGCGCTCAGCCCTGTAGACTGGCCTATGAAGGATGGTTTGCTAACGGAAAAGAAGGCAAGGGCTATTATCTTAGTCCTGCTGATATGTCCTTCCTTGATAGCATGGGAGATTTGATTGATGCGGGAGTAAGATCTTTCAAAATCGAGGGAAGGATGAAGTCTCCCGAATACGTGGCTCAAGTAACCGGGATATATAGAAAGTATATTGACCTCTATTTGGAGAAGGGTGAGTATGAGGTGAGCTCTGAAGACAGGGAAGCCTTGGCACAGATCTTCAGCAGAGGATTTACGGATCATCATCTTAAGGGTGAAGAGGATTCGGATTTTATGTCCGGCGACATTTCCAAGAATAAAGGTGTCTTGGTTGGGAATATAACCAAGGGCAAGGTTGGAAGAAACTTGGCTGAGATTAAAACCCTAAACCATATTGATGGTGGCCAACTGATTAAGGGTGATTTGCTGGAGATAAGAGGGAAGGGAGATTCCGAAAGGGTGAGTCTTCTTCTCACATATCTGGAGCCGGCGGGAAAGAATGTCTATAGAATAGGAGATGTAAAGGAACCTGTTAAAGAAGGCCATAAGGTCTATCGCATTTCATCAAAGGCTCAGGGAGATAGAGAGGGTATCTTCTATAAGAATAAGGATTGGAACAAAGGGAAGTTCATCCGCAAAGTTCCTGTAATGGTTAATATTAAAAACCAAGGGAAGGAACTGTTGACGGAGGGAACTGCTCTGACGAAGGACGGTAGGGAATTTAAGGCTCAAGTGGTGGCAGGACCTTTCCCGGAGGCTTCGGGGAACGCTCTTGTGAATAGGATTGAGAGCGCCTTTGCCAAAACCGGAGATACTCCCTTGAAATTTGCCGGACTAAATATAGAAGGCACCCTGGATTTCACCGCTACTATGGCGGAACTTAACGGCGTGAGGAGAAAACTCTATTCCGCTTTGGAAGAGAAAATGGTTGAAGTGGCCTGGGCTGAGAAATCCTTGGGAGGGGATATGCTGCCGGAAGACCTTGCCGATACGAGAGAAGATGGGGGCAGTGGAATCGTAGAATTGTTTTTTTACAATGCAAATGATTATCTCATCCATGGTAAAGCCTTGGTTAAAGATATAATGGATAAGGTGGGTAAGGACCAGATAAGTTTTAGAATCCTCTTACCTGCTTTTCAACCAAAGGAAATAGAAAGGATTGTCCAAGGGGAGGAAGGCTTGGAATTTGTTCCATATATCGATACCATAACCAGGGGAAGAAGAAAGGAAATAGAGGAAGCCCTTGGTGAGTTGGCCGAGATAGGAATCAAAAAAATCTATATTGGAAATATCGGTTGGATTGATGCAGTTAAGAAAATGGGAATGATTCCTTTGGCTGACTTTGGTCTCAATATATATAACAGGGCAGGGGAAGTAGCCATGAAGGAATTGGGACTTGATGGAGGCATGCCTTCACTGGAAACCGAGGGAAGATATTATGGAAGGATTCCCCTTATGGTTATGGAACACAGCCCGGAACACGCATCTCTAAAAACCAAGGGAAGGAAATATCAATTAATAAAAGACGATTATAGAATTCAGACGATTCTTGCTCCGGATGGAAAGGTGGATTATGCCAAAGCGGTTGAAGAGGCCGTTGAACTTTCGGGAGATGAAAATATACGGGGAAAAATCCTGAGATTCTTCATTTAATAACAGCTCTTATTTGGGGAAGATACAATCTGCGATTATATTAGGGGAAAGAAGTATATACCCCTATGTAAAGTGTTGCTAAAAGTGAAACACCACATCATATAGTGATGTGGTATTTTTGTTGATTTTTCAACGGTTGTAGGCCGCAAAAACCGTTGACAAAGGGAGAAAAATTGTGGTATTATCACTAAGCTGTCACTTTGAAAAGAATATTGTCAAAAAAGATGAAATAATCTATTGACAAGGTATTTTCTTGGTGATAGTATATGTAGGCTGTCCACTTGAGTGAGCAGCGTGATCTTAGAAAATCTCATAGCAAGAAAAAGTCAAAAAATGACTATGCACAAAGACAATTTGTGGATGGTCCCAAGTGCTGAAAAAGCACACGACAATTTCTTAATCAAACAATGATTCTAGATAATCATGTAGCAATTGCAGACAGTTGCCATGCGCTGAAGCGCTGCAACTGGTTGCATAAGACCTACCAACGATTTGCTAGGCAAATCGGGCTAGGTCTTTAAACGCAAGCGTTTGAG
>CAJOQI010000057.1 GCA_905236895.1 uncultured Peptostreptococcaceae bacterium
CCTACATCGCAAAGGATCTTGAAGAAGTTCATCTTTTCTTCAAGGTTCATGGGTACTATAAGGGCTTGATTTCCGTCCCTTAAGTCCACACTGCACCAGCGTGGAGCCTTTTCGATATGATCCTTCTTGGTCCAGCTCATGGAAGATGCTGGAGCAGGGAAATATCCCGGTGAGTATTTGTTGTAATTCTTCATTAGATAACCTCCAAATAATAAAAAACGCCTCCAACAAAACGAAGAGACGAAATAATCCGCGGTACCACTCTTCTTGACCCTCGGCGCTAAGCGAAGGGTCCACTCGTAAAAGGGTTGGCTCAGGGGTGAGACATTGCTTTGGGATATGGATTACTCTCAGCTATGCAATCCTCTCTGTATCATCCGGAAGGGCAATTTATTCCCGTCACAGCCTATTTATTCTTTTTTTTACGTCCGTTACCGACGTTACGAAAGAATATACACTTATAAGGGGCTAATGTCAATAGAAAAATTGTGTTACTACAAAAATATTTATTTAAGAATTTGTTAGACAAAAACAATTTTATCCTATTGACTTTTAGTTTTAGGGGTCTATAATGATTCATAAGTCACTAAAAAAAGTGGCTTAATTACTATATTTGAGAGGGTAAGAGATACTAATGAAGCTTAACGGTTCACAAATAGTGATGGAAGTGCTTCTGGACCAGGGTGTAGATACGGTTTTTGGCTACCCCGGAGGTACAATTCTGAATATATATGATGAATTGTATAAGTACAGCGATAAGATCCATCATATAATTACTGCCCATGAACAGGGAGCTGCCCACGCTGCCGACGGCTATGCAAGAGCCACAGGTAAGGTTGGCGTTGTAATGTCTACCAGCGGTCCCGGTGCCACCAATTTGGTTACGGGTCTTGCCACGGCCAATATGGACAGCATTCCTGTGGTTGCAATATGCGCCAATGTTGCCGATACCATGATAGGAAAGGACTCTTTCCAGGAAATCAGCATCACCAGCGTAACCATGCCCATTACTAAGCACAATTTCTTTGTAAACGATATCGACGATTTGGAAGACAGTCTAAGGGAAGCCTTTTCTATCGCCATGAGCGGAAGGAAGGGGCCTGTTCTGGTGGATATAACAAAGGATGTTACCGCTGCGGTTACGGACTTCGAGAGAAAGGGCAAGGTAGCACTTAGATCTGTTCCCAAAATCGAGGAAGAGGATATTAAGGAGATTGCAAGTCTCATTAACGAAAGCGAAAGACCGGTTATCTACGGCGGAGGCGGTTTGGTTTCCTCCGGAGCAACAAAGGAAGTCCTGGAACTTATGGAAAAGGCAGACATTCCTCTTGTCCACACTTTGATGGCCTGCGGAATCGTAGGGGAAAACCCAAGGGACTATGGCTTGGTGGGAATGCACGGCAAGGTTTCAGCCAACAGAGCCATCGATCAGGCGGATTTGGTTCTGGCTTTCGGATCCAGGTTTAGCGACAGAGTTGCCCTGGATACAAGTCGCTTTGCTCATAGGGCCAAGATCGTTCAGGTGGATATTGACATAAGCGAAATTCACAAGAATGTGGTTGTTGATAAATACGCAATTGCGGATCTTAAGGATTTCATCAAGCGAATCATTCCCCTGGTTAAGAAGAAAAAGCATAAAGAGTGGATTGAACAGCTTGATAGATTCAGAGATAGAGAAAAAGTGGTAAGAGAAGGCAATGCCAAGCTTCACCCCTATGATGTGATGGAGGCCTTAAACGAGGTTGCGGGTAATTCCATCTTTGTTACGGATGTAGGACAGCATCAGATGTGGGCCGCTCAGTATCTCAAGCATAAAGATGCCAGACATTTCCTTACCAGCGGAGGACTTGGTACCATGGGTTACGGCTATGGTGCTGCCATAGGAGCAAAATGCGGCAAACCAAAGGAGAGGGTAATCCATATAACGGGAGACGGCTCCTTCCATATGAATCTAAACGAAGCTTGTACTGCGGTTTCCAATAACCTTCCCATTATTACTGTAATAATCAATAACAGAGTTTTGGGAATGGTATATCAGTGGCAGACCCTGTTCTATGAAAAGAGATATTCCAATACAATCTTGGAAAGAAAGACCGATTATGTTAAAGTAATCGAAGGCTTTGGAGGAACAGGATTTAGGGCAAGCACCCCTGAAGAATTCAAGGCGGTTTTGAAGAAAGCCATGAAGTGCAAAGGCCCTGTTTGGATAGATTGCCAGATCGACCGTGAGGAGAGGGTTCTACCCATGATTCCCGGCGGCAAGTCAATAGATCATATGATAGTTGATTAGGGAGAGAAAAAATGTATAGACCCATGAAACAACAGATAATAAGCGTATTGGTTGATAATAAGGCGAATGTATTAACCAGAGTTATCAGCCTCTACGGAAGAAGGGGATATAATATTGATTCCCTTACCGTATCACCAACCAATGATCCGGATCTTTCAAGAATAACTATCGCCTTTACGGCCAACGAAAGATCCATGCAGCAGATCATTACCCAGACTGAAAAGCTGGAAGTGGTGAAAAGCGTTTCTTTGATGGATAAAGAAGGAAGCCTCTATAGAGAACTGCTTCTAACCAAGCTGAATATTAACGAAAAGAGCAGAACATCCCTTAAAGAAATCGTTGAGATTTACAGAGCCAAGATAGTTGCCCTTTCAAAGGACAATATGATAATCGAGCTTACGGGAACCCCGGAAAAGCTTAACGCATTCCTGAATGTAATAAGCGACTATGATATCGTAGAGGTATGCAGAACAGGTGTTACGGGTATCGAAGCCAATAATAAGAAGGAGAGTATGGAAGATGATTAAGAAATATTACGATCAGGATTGCAATTTGGGACTGTTTGACGGAAAGACAGTTGCCATCATAGGATTCGGAAGCCAGGGTCATGCCCATGCCATGAATCTTCAGGAAAGTGGAGTTAATGTTGTTGTTGGTCTTAGACCGGGATCTGCTCATATAGCAAAGGCAGAGGAAGCAGGCATCAAAGTATTGGATATCGAAGATGCTGCTGAAGCAGGTGATATCGTTATGATGCTTGCTCCCGACGAACTTCAGGCCAAGATATATAAAGAGCAGCTTGAAAAGCATATGAAGGAAGGCAATGTATTGATGTTCGCCCACGGCTTCAATATTCACTTCCAGCAGATTATTCCTCAGAGCGACATAGATGTTATCATGGTTGCTCCAAAGGGCCCTGGACATACTGTAAGAAGTCAGTATGTGGAAGGAAAGGGAGTTCCTTCTCTTATCGCCGTATATCAGCATGCATCCGGAAAGGCTAAGGACTATGCTCTGGCCTATGCTTCCGGAATCGGAGCAGGAAGAGCCGGAATTCTGGAGACCACATTCAAGGAGGAAACTGAAACTGACCTCTTTGGTGAACAGGCGGTTCTCTGTGGCGGCGTTTGCGAGCTGATGAAGGCCGGATTTGAAACTCTGGTTGAAGCAGGCTATGAACCGGAAATGGCTTATTTTGAATGTATCCACGAGATGAAGCTTATCGTTGACCTGATTAACGAAGGCGGATTCGAAAAGATGAGATATTCCATTTCCAATACTGCTGAATACGGCGACTACAGAACTGGAAAGAGAATCATCACCGAAGAAACTCGTAAGGAAATGAAAAACGTTCTTTCCGAAATCCAGGACGGAACCTTTGCCAGCGAATTTATCCAGGAATTCAATGCAGGAGGAAAGGCAAGATTCCTTGCGTCAAGAGCAAAGGAAGCAAGCCACCAGCTCTGCGATACAGGTAAGGACTTAAGAGCCATGATGAGCTGGCTTAAGAAATAAGAGTAGTTAGTATTCGCGATGTTATAATAGAGGCGAGGCTTAATTGCCTCGCTTCGGTATTTTGTAACAAGAGGTAAAGATATGAGTAAGATAAGCGATAATGTAACCAAGGGCGTTGAAAGAGCTCCCATGAGAAGCCTCTTCTATGCCATGGGATATACCAAGGAAGAATTGGAAAGACCATTAATAGGTGTGGTTTCCGCTCACAGCGAAATAGTTCCAGGCCATATGCATTTGGATAAGATTGCCGAGGCTGTAAAAGCGGGAATTAGAATGGCGGGAGGTACTCCTATTATGGTTCCCGCAATTGGAGTCTGCGACGGAATTGCAATGGGTCACTATGGCATGAAGTATTCTCTACCAAGTCGTGAGCTTATTGCGGACAGCGTAGAAACCATGGCTATAGGTCATCAGTTTGACGGCCTGGTTCTGGTTCCCAACTGCGATAAGATAGTTCCCGGAATGCTCATGGGCGCCTTAAGGGTTAATATTCCTACCATTGTTTGTTCCGGCGGCCCCATGATGAGCGGCATAGTTGATGGCGAGGAAGTTTCATTATCAAAGATTTTTGAAGCCGTAGGTGCCAGAAAGGCGGGCATTATTGATGACGAAGGCCTTAGAGAATACGAAGAAAACGTTTGCCCAGGTTGCGGATCCTGCTCCGGTATGTATACGGCAAACAGCATGAACTGTCTCTGTGAAGCCATTGGAATCGCTCTTCCCGGAAACGGAACCATTCCTGCCATTACGGGAAAGAGAACCATGCTGGCAAAGCAAGCGGGCATGGCCATTATGAATCTGGTAGAAAAGAATATTAAGCCCAGAGACATCATAAATGAAAAGTCCATTAGAAATGCCTTGGCTTGCGATATGGCTCTCGGTTGCTCAACCAATACGGTTCTTCATCTTCTTGCTATAGCAAATGAGGCCGGAGTTCCCGTTGATCTTAATCTCTTTAACGAGGTAAGTGAGAAGACTCCCAATCTTTGTCATCTGGCTCCTGCAGGTGGAACCCATATGCACGACTTGGACAGAGCAGGTGGAATCCCCGCAGTATATAGCGAGCTTGATAAGAAGGGCCTCATAGATAAGAGTTTAATTACAGCCAACGGAAAGACTGTTGGAGAGAACATCGAAGGTAAATTCGTAAAGGATAATAATGCCATTAAATCCGTGGATGCACCATATAGCGAAACCGGTGGACTTGCTGCGCTCTTTGGAAATATTGCCTTGGAAGGCTGCGTGGTAAAGAGAAGTGCAGTGGCCGATGAAATGCTTGTACATTCAGGCCCGGCAAGGGTTTTCGATTCCGAGGACGAAGCCATAGCAGCTATCTACGATAGCAAGATTAATCCCGGTGATGTGGTTGTAATCAGATATGAAGGACCCAAGGGTGGTCCGGGAATGAGAGAGATGCTTAATCCCACCAGTGCCTTGGCGGGAATGGGACTGGATAAGTCCGTTGCCCTGATAACGGACGGCCGCTTCAGCGGCGCCAGCCGAGGCGCAAGCATCGGGCATGTGTGCCCAGAAGCGGCCGCAGGCGGAAATATCGGTTTGATACAAGAAGGTGACATCATTAAGATTGATATACCTTCCCATAGCATCAATCTTGATGTATCCGATGATGAATTGGCAAAGCGTAGAGAAGGATGGACACCGAAGGAAGCCACTATAAAAACAGGATGGCTGGGCCGTTATTCAAGACTTGTTGGACCCTCATCAAAGGGTGCTGTAATGGAGTAGATAATGCTTACACTTAAAGATTTTGAAGACGCATACGAAAAAGTAAAGGAAGTAACCGCCAAGACCAGTTTGATTCACAGCGATTATTTTTCTTCCGTATGCAATAATTCCGTCTATCTTAAACCGGAGAATATGCAGAAAACCGGTGCTTATAAAATCAGAGGTGCCTATTATAAGATAAGCAAGCTTTCTCAGGAGGAAAGAGAAAGAGGTCTCATTGCTGCTTCCGCAGGAAACCATGCCCAGGGCGTTGCCTTTGCTGCCAATCAATTTGGTTGCAAGGCCATAATCGTAATGCCCAAGACCACACCTTTGATCAAAGTAAACAGAACCAAAAGCTATGGCGCTGAGGTATTGCTTTATGGTGACGTCTATGACGAATCCTATGCATACGCTGTTGAACTGGCGGAGAAGGAAGGATATACATTCATTCATCCCTTTAATGACCCAATAGTAGCAACAGGCCAGGGGACTATAGCAATGGAAATATTCCAGGAGCTTCCCTTGGTTGATATTATTCTGGTTCCTGTTGGCGGAGGAGGACTTGCTGCGGGTGTATCCACATTGGCAAAACTCCTTAAACCAAATGTAAAGGTCATAGGAGTTGAGCCAGCAGGTGCCAACTGCCTTGAAGCCTCTTTGAAAGAGGGGAAGGTGGTTTCTCTTCCTGATGTTTCAACAATTGCAGACGGTACTGCGGTAAAAACACCGGGAGAAATAATTTTCCCATATCTTCAGGAAAATCTGGATGGAATAATAACCATAGAAGACAGCGAACTTATTGTTGCCTTCTTGGATATGGTAGAAAACCACAAGATGATAGTGGAGAATTCAGGACTATTAACAGTAGCTGCCCTTAAGCATTTGGATGTGGAAAATCAAAAGGTTGTTTCTATCTTAAGCGGCGGTAATATGGACATAATCACCATGTCATCAGTAGTGCAGCATGGTCTCATTGCCAGAGACAGAATCTTTACAATATCCGTATTGCTTCCCGATAAGCCCGGTGAATTGGTCAATGTGGCCAGCACCATCGCAGAAGAACAGGGCAATGTAATTAGACTTGATCACAACCAATTTGTAAGCATTGATCGTAATGCTTCGGTTGAATTAAAGCTTACCATCGAAGCTTTTGGCACCGAACACAAACAACGCATAATTGATGCAATAAAGAAAAAAGGCTAC
>CAJOQI010000058.1 GCA_905236895.1 uncultured Peptostreptococcaceae bacterium
CAGCCATGACCGCCTCAGTCATATAGCCCTGGTTCCAATATGGATAGCCAAGCCAAAAACCCAGCTCCCTTTCACCGGGGACTTCCATCTCATTGCCTTCTTCATCCTTTTTGAAAACCGGGTCAATTCCCACATTCCCGATTATTCTCTGGTCACTTTTTCTGACCAGACAAAAAGTATGGTCATTAATCAGAATATGAGACAGAACCTGCCTTGTCTCTTCAATATCCCTATGAGGATTCCATCCACAAGGCACCCCAACTCGGCTGTCCGAAGACAATTCAAAACAAGCCTCGGCATCCTCCATGGTCCAAGGCCTGAAAAACAGTCTTTCGGTTTCGATAGTATATTTATCCATGGCTTATTTTCTTTCTTCCAACCATTTAACCGCATAGGAACAGGTGGCTTCCACCTTACCCTTCTTTTCAATTTCCTCAACGGCGGTTTCAACCAATTTTGCTGCGATTCCCTGTCCCCTTAAGCTATTGTCAACAAAGGTATGATCGATAGTAAAAACTCCCGGTGAAGTTTCGGGATAGGTTACCTCTGCCACCAACTTTCCTTCTGCATTAATGAGATAGGCTCTATTATCCTCTATTGTAAATCCATTTTTATTCATTCTCTTTTCCTCTTTCTTTCCCTCTTCCTGGTTCAAATCCAAAATCTTTTTCAATTCCTCTGTCATTCTTTCCGCAAACTCAAGACTACCTCTCTCTGTTAAATGTACCCCGTCGGAGGCCAGTTCAACATTCCACTTGGATGAATCAACAAAGATCAAGCCCTTCTGCCTTGCTATATCTTCATAGGCTTTGGCCAGACGATCGGAGGAATAATTGTATTTCATAAAAGGACCATCCTCGGAACATTCGGGAAAAACCAGAGGAGGCGCAATCAGAACAATCTTCGCCTTGGCAGCCAGAAGATCCTCATTATTCCTAAGCCTCTCCATCAAAGCCTTCATTCTGGAAGCTGTCATTATCCAGTCCGGCTTATCCGTCAGAACCAGGTCGTTGGTTCCCAGCATAATGGCAAAAGCCCATAGGGGGCTGCTTCCTTTGATGGCTCTATCCAAACTTTCAAGTTTCGCAATGGCCCTTGGTATGGTTCTTCCGTTCATTCCCCTTGCCAAGACTTCCAGAGAGCTTTCAAATCTTTTTTCCAGAATATCGGTCCATCTAATATCAGCGGAATATCTCCCGCCGAATACTGCGTAGGGATCGTAGCCATAGGTATTGGAATCACCGAAGAACATGATTCTTTTCTTAGACATATTATTCTACCTTTTTACCCCGCTTAAAAATGCTGCTTCTAAAGAGTATTACATTCATCACCAAGAAGAAGCCCACCAGAATTCCAAGGGTGAGAATTGGTTGTTTCGGCGCCATGGTTGCCAGAAGCATTAGAGGGAATCCAAATACTATTGCCGGGAAGTTTTGATAAACCATATTGGATGATGCAGGAGTCTTGAACTCATTATCCAATTCCCTCAGCAGGATGGTTCCCGTGCTGGCGGTTCCTGTCAGCATTCCGTACATCATAAGGAATTGTTCGTCCTTATAGTCCGGGAACAGTCTATTTGCCACAACGCGATTATAAGCGAAGGTAATTACAAGTCCCACAACTGCCATCGCCAGAATAACTGCCCAATAATCCTTTATTATATGAATTCTTATGGCCGCAACCCCCGCGACCACCATAACATCAAAGAAAAAATTGCTGACCCTGGTCATCAGGAAATTGTTTACATACTCCTTCTTGACGAGGCCCGCCTTCTTAAGGCTATTTAGTGCTCCCTTCATCAAAGCCGCCGCAAGAACACCCATGATGAAATTGAATCCGAATATGACGGATCCCATGGATGGAATTGCCTGAGCAAGAAGCTTCATGAAAACAAAGGCAATAAGATAACCTACGATTACCAAGGCAACCTGGACCGTAATCTTGTCCATATTTCTCTGCATGGGGATTTCGTTTTCGCCTTGGATCTCCTCAGAGAGAATTGATTTTTCATCCTCCCCTATGGAAGTCACCCTGCCCTTTTTCTTCAGGATGTTCAGATAGATAACTCCACCAATGCTGGCACTTAAGAATCCAAGGGCTGCAATGGAAAGGCCAAAGCTCTTTCCTCCCACAAAGCCGTAGTCGTTTTCAAATATGCCTCCATAGTTAAGGGCCTGCCCCGTTCCCTGTCCATAACCAAAGGGAAGCAGAATCCCCGCGGCATTAAAGAATCCGGGAATCATCTTTACCGCAACTATGGATATTATTAGTCCAAGGATTCCCTGAAGAAGATAGGTTGAAACGGTGGTAACGCCTGTATTAAATATCTCCCTTGCCCTGGTTTTGGTAAGCTTACCTTCGTTTGATCTGAAGGTGGATGCAATAAAACCAAGAGCCAAAGTGTGATATGTTATGATTTCCAGATTGTCACTGCCGTTCCCGCCAAAGAAATCCGTATTGAACATCATATTGCCCGTTACAACCCTATATACGCTGGCAACGATGAGAAGCATCAATCCTCCAAGAACCGAAGTTGGTATCAAAGAGGATTTGAAAAAAGGAACGCTTCTTTCCAAGGCGTTGGCAGCCAAGAGACTGATCATCAATACCGCTATTAAATTGAAAAAACCCCATACGCTATAGTCCCAAAAACTCTCCATTAACCTCTCCTTCTGCCAAATTCTTATATCTATAAAATATATTTACATATTTAAGGCCGTTAAAGGACTTATCTCCCTTAAACTGATATGTCTTACCACCATGGTTGAGGGTCATCTTATTTCTACCCATAACCGCAGAACCTTCCACTTGGGAGAAAGGAATTATCATCTCATCCTCTCCACTTCTTATCTCTATTCTATCTCCAAAGAGCTTTACCTCGGCGGCTTGGTAAATAGGCACCTTTCTATCAAAGGGTATCTCCTCACACAGACCTACGCCCTCGTCGACGAACATGGACTCATCAATATATTCTTTTGGATTCAAATTGTTTACGAAGGCTTTCTGGTATTCATACCAATCGTTCACGAATTTGAAAGGAAAATCATAGCCTATTCCTTCAAGAGTCTTATCCTCCATATATCTAATCTTCCTGTGGCAGCTTAGGCACTCCATTTCATTGCCACTGCTTCTATGCTTTGCCAACCCGCATTCCGGACAAATATATATAGCTCTCTCCAGATATTCCGCTCTGCGATTTGACTTATACAGTCCATCAACCTTGGCTTCGTTAACATAGAGTTCATTTGTAACCAGATCATAGAGCTCCTGGTCGGACATGGCTTTGATGTCCTCATATTCCACCACTCGGGATACAAAGGTTCTCATCTTTCCTCGACGAGTCTTATCGCTCCACCGGGGCTCCACTCCATAGCCTCCTTCGATTCTATAGAAGGCCAAGGGATATTTAACCATTCTGATAAGCTTCACCATACCGGAGCTTATATGCTCCGTCTTTCCGCTATAGGTTCTATTCCCCTCCGCGGCGATTGCGATTGTCCCTCCATCCTTGGCACATTTTAGAGTGCTTCTAATTGCGGAAAGGTCGGCAACCTGTTTCCTGATTGGAATTGGCGCAAAGGCCCAAGAAAGAAGCTTGGAAACCCAGCCCAGGGAAAAGATATCCTCCGTTGCCATACAATAAACCGGCCCTCTAAAAGAAAGATTTACAAAGAATTGGTCATATGGAGTCTGGTGATTATAAAGAATTAAATATGGCCTATTCCCCTGCTCTCTGAATCTCTCAATTCTGGCTCCGTATTTCACCCTGCATAGAATCCAAACAATGGGTCCCAGCAAAAAGGTTAAAACCTTATGCCTTGTTTTGCACCAACTGTCCTTTCCTTTGCTCATAGACTACCTCTTAAGGCATTCCGATGACACGGGAAATTCAAAATATGTATGCGATAAAAAAAGGGCTTCATTCTGATGTTTCGATTTTCGATGCTCCTAAGGAAGAATTGCCTGACTGCGCAGGCGGGCCCATATGCATCGAAAACCTTCAGTCTATAGCCCTGAACAGCGACCTCCTTGCCGATATCCTTAAAAGCCCGGGTCTCTTCCTTTGTTGGAGGGGCCACAGGTTCCTCATATCCGCCAATTCGGTCACCTATGAACTTATATTTGGAATAACAATTTATGTTTTTAATTATCTGCGGAACCAGGTCCGACAACAGCACAAAACCGGAAGGATTCATAGTAATATCATTGATGTGATTACTCATTCTTCCTCCTTATGTTCTGTCGTTTGACCTATTGCTCTTCTTCAAAAGGAGATATGCTTTTCTATAATTCTCATTGCGCCATTTTGAAAGTACGTCTTCGATTTCAATGCGTACTTCTTCGTCCTTCAAAAGCTCCGTAATAAATGGCGCATATCTGGTTCCGCTGTTTTCTTCCATCTCATTGAGGAATTCACTTAATGTCTTGCCGGATTTATAACTTCTTCCGACAAAGTCCGTAGCCGCATCCATGCAGTCCGCACAGGCAACTATGGCCACAATGGTCTTATATGGACTCTTTGCCATTTCAAAGTCTTCGGGATAGCCTTCCTCGTCATTAAACCATTTATGATGGCCCATAGCCATGTCCGCATATTCCGCAGTGGACTTATTCTGGGACAGCAAATACGCTCCGATTGCGGGATGATCGTAGATGAAACTGTATTCTTCCGTCAAAAGATTTCTTCCGTAGGTAAGAATGGTCTCAGCGATTATCAGCTTACCAAAGTCATGACAGAGAGCTGCATGGTACGCAAAGTCCTCTATCTCAGCCCTATGGGTTCTAACATCCTGAATTGTTGCATATCCCGGCATGCCCACGAAGAGACTGGGATTCTCGTAGAGAAGATGATAGGTCAATACCTTGGTTATTTCCGCTACGCACTGCGTATGGATATAGGTCATGGGGTGGATTGCCGCAATTAGGCTGAGTCCCATGGTCTCAAAATCCATTCCGTATGGAATCTCGATAAAATTCTTCAGTATCAAAGAAAGGCAGGACAAAAGGAAGGTAAGCATACCCTTCTTCGGCGTCTGATGGAGATATCCAATCAACTTATTATAGATATACTGCAAACTGCTTTCTTCTATCGGAGAGAGATTATCCGGATCCAGAACAAGCATATATTCAAGAGGAACCTGAAGCATAGCCACAGGAATATCGTCCTCCGGGCTGTTTCTGTATTCTTCAAAAGCCAGCCTTTCCAGCTGTCTCTTGTATTCATCCAGTCCTATCTCTCCTGCCAGATATCCGTTCCTGGCAGCATAGAGATAAATGTTCTTGGCGTAGTGCTGAGACTTAAGATCATATTCTTCGTTCTCGTACATCTCCACCATCTTCTTGGTGCATTGGTTTATATACTCAAGCTGCTCCTTGCTATAGCCCTGATTGTTATTCAAATCCGTAAGGCTACAGATGTATTCGTAGATTCTAAATCTGTGAAGGGTCCAATTATAATTTGGAAGCTGCTCCCTATAGAAGGGATCGTCAGCCAGAGCCATGGCATTATTCATTCTGTCGAGAATTGTTTGTCTTTGCTCCTCCGTAGTCGGAACGTCATCTATTTCAGAAACAAGCCTAATAAATCTGGCGTCGATTATTATCAGTTCCTTAAGTTCGTCGCTTAATGCACTGAACTTATCGTGGTCCAAGTATTCCAGCAGTCTTTCCCCTGCCCTCATACCTTCTCTATAGTATTCCATGCAGACATCATCTATTGGAATAAGTCTCTCAGTCATACAGATCATCAGATAGGCAGCGGTAATCATTCCATCCATTGCCAAAATCTGATTTCTCTCGTCTCCACTTTCGTCGGCCTGCTTCAGTATTCTTTTGGCTTGATAATATACCAGAGGGGCATCCATATTAGTTAGATTATAGGAGTCTATAACCAATTCCGTGAACTCCCTCATCTCTTCCATACTAATACCGCCGGACTCATCCCCATTCTCATCCTTGTGGAAGAAGTATTTGTCCAGTATCTTCTGATTCTCCTTTGCCAGCATGCCGATACGCATATAATTCTGCATCAAAAGAGTGCGATATCCGTCCGCGCTGACAATATCCCTTATTTGGGGAGAAGACAAAGCACGAATCTCGTTTGCCTGCTCCACATATCGTCTTAATTCTGAGCCTTTGCTTTCCATAACGGTTCTCTTCTTTCGAAGTATTTAGTATATCAAACTACGCCTAACATACCATTCTTATTGTACCACAATGTTTCTTCACATAATAGTACAATCTATTCTTACCACCAAAGGACGTTTACCACGCTAAAAAACCGGTAGAGCAAGCTCTACCGGTTTTTTCGATTCTTGGTAATTAAACGATTATCTCAGTTTATTCTCCCTTATACTTATCTCTAAGGATTTTTTGCGCAACCCCATATGCTCCGCCAAGGACACCGGCGGCAACCATATATACTATAGGCTGTTTTCCGCTCATGAAGGTAAATATGCCAAAGAGTCCGGCCCAAAGGAATACCAAAAGCACAATATTCATCAAAATGAACTTCTTCTTTGACATTATTCCCTAATAACCTCTATACCTTATTCGATTGTTAAGATATCTGAGAATCCCGTAACCTCAAAAATCTCGTTGATTGTCTCGTTTACGCCCGTAACCTTCATGGTTCCCTGAGCATTCATAATCTTCTGAGCAGCAAGCAGAACTCTCAAACCTGCTGAAGATATATATTCCAAATCACCAAAGTCGAAGACCAACTCTGTCAGTCCCTCTTTGATTCCCTGAATTTCCTCTTCAAGATTCGGAGCGGTCAAGGTATCCAATCTACCTTCCAGTTTTACCAATGCCTTACCCTCTTCAATTGTTTTATTGATATTAAGCAATTTGGATTCCTCCTTCCAATTTCAATCAGTTTTCCCTAATGCCATTAATCAAATTTCTTTTCAATCATCAGTTCTACCATGCTTCCCACTATCGCAACTCTTACATCATCCGCAATGCTTGCTACGATAGATTTTTCAAGTTCATCCCAAGCTTCTTCTGCCTGAGGGTTCTTTGCTTTTTCCGTCTCAATAATCTGCTTGTAATTCTGTAGAGACCAGCTGTAAACGGGAGCGGTCATGTCCATTCCGTCAAAATTGGTTGCTCCCATATAGGCGAACATGAATGGATCTCCACCGTATTCGCTGTTGATTTTTCCCACATCCTCCATACGATTCATGCCGTTCTGGAGAAGGTCTCTAATCTTTCCCATGAACCCTTTTGCAGCCTCGTTCTTGCCGCTTGTGGAGGCAGACATAAAGAGTTCTTTTTTCTCTGTATCCATCATGGTCTCAGCCTTGAGATGGACTACGCATGTGTCTTTTTCATCATTCTCGATCCAGTAATCGGCTCTAAAATCTCTTGCTATGGCTTCAATCATTCCCAGAGTCTCTTCTGTAATCAGTCTAAGTCTTAGCTCCTGTTGACGATCAAGACCCACGTATTCGGCAAACTTCTCAACTTGGAGGAGAGCTTCCTCGCGACCGGTTCCATCTGATACAACTTTGATTTTATCTGTCTGCATATTTCCTCTCCGTCTTTTCTATGAGTTTGACATACTTTTATTCATTATAACACTTTTCCCCAATGCCATGCATTTTTTATTGCATGATACAAGCTAACTAGTATTATCGACACTATTATATACCCAATTCTATAGGAGAGAATGACAATTCTCTCTAATTATGATCCAAGGGTTACTATTACCTCTTCCCCATCCTTATTCTTCATTACCACCTGCTCCGTATCATGGGAATGGCCGTCTATGAAAACGTCGATTCCATTAGTGTGTTCAATCACTTCAGCATATGTCCATGAGCTATCCTTGGCAGCCATGTCCACCAGTTCAAAGAATCTATCCATGCCGTAATCAAACTCGTGGTTTCCCGGAGTCCAAACCTGATAACCCACCTCATTCATTATTCTTATTACGGATTCTCCCTTAGTTAATAGTCCTATGGATTCACCCTGAATGGAATCTCCGTTATCCACCAAAATAACCGCATAGCCCTGGGATTCCAGATTATCCTTTATCTCCTTAAGGCCTGCATAACCAAAGCCCTGATCCACGCCGCAGTGAATATCGCTGGTGAAGAGACTATAGATTTCACCATTGGGTTCTACTTCGGTGTCGCCATGATCTTCTGCTTCCTCAGACGTTTCTTCGGTGGCTTCAGATTCGCCTTTTCCAGTTTCTCCGGCGGCTTCTTCTGTAGCCTCATCTGCTACGTCCTCTGCCTTTGTTTTCTCTCCTTGGCCGCCGCAGGAAGCAAGGGAAATCACACTAACAAGAATCAACAGAAGACCAAGTATCTTTTTAAGGTTTTTGTTTTCATCTTTTTCCCCTCAGATTATTTCTTTTTTAGAGCCTTCCACTCTTCTTCCTTGAAACCAAGTAAAACCAGGTCGTCTTTGATTAGAAGAGGTCTCTTAACCAGCATTCCATCGGAAGCCAAAAGCTTATACATCTCCGCCTCCGTCATATTTGGAAGCTTGTCCTTAAGGCCCAGTTCCTTATACTTAAGTCCGCTGGTATTGAAAAATTTCTTAAGGGGCAGTCCGCTTTTCTTATGCCACTCCTTAAGTTCTTTTTGATTTGGATTCTCCTTAGCTATGTCTCTATCCTCGTATTTAATCTTATTATCGTCCAACCACTTCTTAGCCTTTTGGCAGGTGGTACATCTGGGATAGCAAAGCACTAACATGTCGCCCTCTCTTTCTCATTATCAAACATTTCTAATTAATATTTTATATCATCATTCTATTCTTTTCCATAATAAGTATTCACACAAATGTATTCTTATGAAAAATCGCCGCGGTTAGGCGGCAACTTTTATCTTAAGGGGATTACCATTCTCCTTACATTTTCTTAAACACACTTGCGGGCTGGCCACAGGTTGGACATTTTTCAGGAGGTTCATCTCCCGTATGAACATATCCGCAAACGGAACAAATCCATCTTGTCTGACCTGCGTTGGGATCTTCGGGAACAGGAAGTTCATTCAGGAGAGCTACAATATCATCAGCGATTTTGTTTGCATCCTCTTCACTGAATTCTCCCATATCCGTAATCTTCATTCCCGTAAGCTCGCTGAATTTTCCAAGAAGAGCCTGTTCTTCCGGAGTAAGGGTATCTACCCTAAGCTGTCCCTTCATAAAGAAAGAATTGAAACTATAGGGCTCAGCCATATTCTTAAGGCCTTCCGCAACGGATGGGAATTCCTTTTCCGAGAAAAGGCCCTCGCCTACAACGATAAGGTTCTTGTAATTCAGCTTACCCTTCATCTTCTCAACAAAGAGCTTGGTGAGCTGGGCCGTATATGGCCCTCTAAAACCGAATACCAATACCAAATTGTCATATGTGGCTTCATCCTCTGCCTGGAAAGGGGTATCCACGTTTACGCAAAGGGCATCCAGCTTGTCTGCGATAATCTTTGCAAGTCTTTTGGCACTTCCGTGCTGTGTTTCATAAGTAACTATATTTCTCATGTCATTTCCTCCAGTAAGATTCTTGTACCCCTTTGGGACATTTGCAAACAAAAACCCTCCAAGCCACCTTTGCTCGGGAGGGTCTAAACAATCTCTGCTTTAGGCTTATTCCAAATAGAAGTCTCTTGCCCTATCAATAGCCTCCCGAGAAATACCATATTCCTTTTCAAAGAATGTATATTCATCAGGGGCAGCATCCAAGATGGCATTCATTGCTATATATCCCGTTTCCAGAAGAACCCCTTCCTTCATAATAGATAGTTTCTTTGCCGTTGGATCCTTCTCTACGATTTCCCTTCTGCTTTCCAGCTCTCTCTCCACATTTTCTTGGAGATACTCATTGCTAAGCATATAGTCTTCCATAATGGTTTCGATGCTCGCGCCCAAGAGATAGAGAATGAGCATTGCACCTATACCTGTGCGATCCTTCCCGGAAGCGCAGTGAAAGAGAAGTGGCGCTCTTAAAGCCACCATCTCCTGAAGAAGAATTCTAAAGGCATCGTTTTCCAAGGGAAGCTCACCGTAATAGCCCTGGAATTTTCTTAGCTGATCCTCTCCTTCTCCTCCTACTCTGCCCATGCCTGCAGGAGAAAAATCAATCTCAGCTCCAGACTTATGTTCAAGCCCCGAATGCTGGAGCATAAAAACGTCCGGCAGATTTGGATCCGGTTTTTCCTTAACCTCTTTCTTGGTTCTAAGGTCAAGGACGAACTCGATATCCATTTTTTTGAACTCTTCCAACTCCTCTTCATTCATATAAAAGAGTCCGCCGCTGCGATAGAGCAAGCCTTCTTTGATGTGCCTGCCATCAGCGGCTTCGTATCCTCCCAGATCACGGAAGTTTATTGTTTTACGAAACGGAAATTCTTTCATTTTTGATTGGTTAATAATCATATTTAAGCACAAACTATAACGGATTATTTAAGTCCTTCATCAAAGGGTGATGATTTCTCCCTTTTCCGGAAGGATTCTCTTCCCTGCCTTGGTGGACTGAACCTGCTCCGGTCTAAAGGAATGGAGTGGAACATAAATCTTGGGATCCACCTCGTCCACCATATATCTCAGATAATAGGGCTCCGCGTGTCCCGATACTCCAAGGCGCTCGAAGGGAATGCCATAGGATTCCAGCATCATAAGCATCTTTCCGTAGGATGGATCGTAGTCTCCAAGGGGTGGACCATCAAAGTGTAGAAATGCCGAAGCCACATCCTTAAAGGAGGCTGTCTCGTAAAGAGTAAGATGCTCAAGCTGAAGCATATACTTCTCCGGCTCCTTCAGAATATCCTCTCTTGTTACAAGGGTTCCTTCTATCTTTCTTTCTCTATTTCTAATGGTCTCGGAATAAACAAAGAATTCGTCCTCCGGATAGAAGGCATGAGCATAGTCATAGGTCATGTCGTCAAGAACCAATTTGCGGCCGCATTCCTTCATAGCATTAGTCAGACGGTGGGTTCTCTCCACATTGCGAGGATAGAAGTCCACAAACAAAAGTCCCTCTGCAGACTTTGCTCTCTCTGCAAGCTCTATGAGAAGGTCTTCTTCAGTCCGCTTACCCTCTTCCGGAGTCCGGAGAGCCGACATATCCACATCATCATGGCTTACCATGGTGGCTTCCATGATAAGAAGGTCCACATCCTCTTTCTTTGCTCTTTCAACAAAGGCTCTGGTGGTTTCCCCGTGGTAGCCGTGGAATCTAAAATCACCCGTATAGCAAATGGTCTTACCCTGGGATTTAATCAGATAGCCGCAGGCACCCTTAACGTCATGGTCAGTCTCCACGGGAGTAACTTCAATATCTCCCACAACAAAGGATGTACCCGGAGCAATGCCAATGCAATTCTCGTGGGCCTTTCCCTGGACGTCATCGTTTGCCGCCATGCGTTCATATAGCTTGAGAGAATCCTCCGACATATAGACGGGAATATCCGGATGGAGGCATCCCAAACCGCCTATATGGTCGATATGTAAATGTGAAATCAATATAAAGCAGGTCTTGTCCAAGGAGGTATCTCCATAGGGCAAGACTTTCAATACATCTGCATTCAGTTTATCGTAGATTCCGTCGGTTATAGGAAGAACACCGGGAAGAGCAAGGTCAGAAGCAGCATACTCCTCTCTAAGAGGAATGGCTTTGTCCAGAAAGTCTCCCCTTGCATAGCCGAAGTCGAACATACACTTAGCTTGCTCGGTTTCTACTTCTACAAAGGTTCCTCCTATCTCCTTCAATCCATTTACAAACTTTACTGTAACTGCCATTAATATTATCCTTTCAGTCCTCCGCGGGCTACACCGTTAACGATGTATTTTCTGGCGCAGAGGAAGAGAATTACCATTGGCAGAATTGATACAGTAGAAGCTGCCAACTGAAGTTTGGGGTCTGATCCCGCCTCCGACATAAATGAGAATAGACCGAGAGGTACCGTTCTGTTCTTGTCGGAGTTGATTACCAGGGTTGGCCAGAGGAAGGAGTTCCAGCTGGCGATGGCATTCAGCATCATGATTGTAACCAAGGATGGTTTTGCAATAGGTACCATTACCCTCCACAGATACTTCCAATTACTGGCCCCGTCTATTCGTGCGGAATAGTATAGAGAGTCCGATATAGTATCAAAGAATCCCTTTAGGATAATGGTATAGAAGATTGAACTCATAAATGGAATTATGAGTACCTGCAATGTATCTACCCAGTTAAACTTGGTTACAGTCTGATAGTTGGTGATAATGAGCATCTCAAAGGGAACCATCATAAAGGCTACCAACAGAGAGAAGATAAAGGTTCTTCCCGGGAATCTCAAACGAGAGAATCCGAAGGCACCGAAGATGGTAACTATTCCCGTAAGTCCCGCACAGAGAACCGTAACGATGGCGGAATTTATGAAGTACAGCAAGAAGCTGGGTGCATCAAAGGTTTTTCCAAACCATGTTACACGGCTGGTTCTTGAAAAGGCTTTGGCAAAGTTTTCGAAATTCAGCCAGTTGCTTGGGAACCACTTAGGTGGGAATGAATTGTATTCCGCCGCGGTCTTAAAGGATGAAGAGAACATCCAGTAAAATGGGAAGATCATGATAATTGCCCCGAGGATCAGGAAAAAGTAAATGAAAAACTTTTTAATATGGTCTCTATTCATGTTTTTTCTCCTTTCCTCTAATATGTGGCCTTCTTCTGAATATATCTCTGAATCATAGTGAAGCAGAAGATAATGAAGAAGAGAACGATTGATGCGGCAGCTGCCCTACCAAGCTGTTGCTTGGAGTAGAACAGTTCTTTGATGTAATAAACCATGGTATAAAGGTTATTACCAAGAACACCGGCCTTACCACTCCAGAATGGAATGATTTCGTTATATACCTTAAATGCGGAAATCATATTGATAAGCATTGTAAGGAAGATAGTTGGTGCAAGTAGCGGAACCGTGATTCTAAAGAATATCTTGGTCGAATTGGCTCCATCTACCCTTGCAGCCGTATAGTACATGGGATCAATATTCTGAAGTCCCGACAGCAGCAGGATTATGGTAAAGGGAAGTATATTCCAAATACCGAATATTATTATTGTGGCAATATTCCACGGGGCCTTTCCTGCCGTGGCCCCCAACCAGTCAATCTTATCGACTCCTACCAATCCAAGGAGGAAGTTTATAACACCGAACTCTTTGTTAAAGAGATAGCGCCATGAAAGACCTACAGCAATGGAACTGGTTACCATGGGCAAGAAGTATGCCGTCTGGAAGATGGCGATTCCTTTGATCTTCTGGTTAAGAAGATTCGCTATAAGGATGGCCAGAACCGTTGCGATTGGCACCACCGTAAATACATAGATAAACGTATTTCCAACAGCGCTGCGGAATGCCGAATTGCTTAAAACATATTCAAAGTTTCCCAGACCAACGCCCTTATAGTTTCCGGAAAGACGATAGCCCTCCTTAAATGCCATAATGACTACGTTCACGATTGGGTATACGGTAAAAACCATAAGACCCAGTCCGAAGGGAATCAGATATAGCAAAGGCTCCAGAGGTCGGTTGAATATATACCTGGCTTCTTTTTCGCTATGCTTTTTCTTCATATTCTCTCCCCCGTTTCTTCGTCAAAGAGGAATACTCCCTTTGAACGCAGGTGGAAGGATGCCTCGCTTCCCGGCTCATCCTCATATTCATTGGAAAGGTATACGCGGATTTCCTGATCTCCCAGATTGAGGAAAGCAAGTTCTTCCTTACCCATGGTATATCTGGTCTTGATAGTGGAGGCGAAATCATGGGTCGAATCATTGGAAATGATTGCTGCCTCTGCACGGATACCAAGAATCACCTTGCGGTCTTCATGTAGGTTCTTGGGGAAGTCTCTATAGCGAATTGTTACAGCATCGTCTCTTGTAACAAAGGCGCCGTCTTTGATATATCCATGAACGTTATTGATTGGCGGATTGCCCAAGAAGTTGGCAACAAAGAGGTTTGCCGGACTATCGTATAATTCCTGAGGTCCGTCTTCCTGCTGAAGAACGCCGTCCTTCATCAAAACGATTCTATCGCAGATACTCATGGCTTCTTCCTGGTCGTGAGTAACGAAGATGGTGGTTACTCCTGTCTCCGTCTGAATTCTGCGGATTTCTTCACGCATTTCCAGACGCAGTCTTGCATCCAAATTGGAAAGGGGTTCATCCAGGAGAAGAAGTCTTGGATTTTTGATTAAAG
>CAJOQI010000059.1 GCA_905236895.1 uncultured Peptostreptococcaceae bacterium
CTTAATATTCCTCTTACCGCAGGTATCGTAGGAACAATCCTGGCTCCCTGGGGAGTAATCGCAGGGGCTCTTGCGGCCTTCGGAACAAAGTGCAAAATCGAAGTTCTTAAGGAAGACGGAACTTCAGTTGACCTTTCAGGCAAGGCCGGACAGTTTGTGGATACAGCAAAGGAAAGAGGAAGCGAAGTTTACCAGTCCGTAAGAGAAAAAGCTCCCGGTTCCATTGACGAGCTTAAGAGCAGAGGACAGGAAATCTACAGCGATCTTAGAGAAAAAGCTCCCGGCTCCATTGACGAGCTTAAGACAAAGGGACAGGAAGCTTTCAATAAGGCAAAGGACGCTGCCACAGATGTAGCCGGCAAAGCCAAGAGCAAGATTAAGAGAGGCGTGGACGATATCGAGGATCTGGACTTTGATGATATCAAAGAAGAACTTGGTGAAGCCATAGATGAAGCTGTAGAAGAAATCAAAAAAGAAATCGACGAAATCAAATAATAACAGGAAATAGTTAGATGGGTGAAGATAATAAAAAAGTAACCATGGAAAAGATCGTAGCTCTGGCCAAAA
This sequence comes from uncultured Peptostreptococcaceae bacterium, assembly GCA_905236895.1. Lineage (GTDB taxonomy): Bacteria > Bacillota > Clostridia > Peptostreptococcales > Anaerovoracaceae > Eubacterium_B. Next base: position 568 of record CAJOQI010000059.1, read on the forward strand.
ACCGGGGCTACGTCTATCCTGGCTCGGAAATATACGGAGGACTGGCCAATTCTTGGGACTATGGTCCTCTAGGTGTAGAATTCAAAAACAATATTAAAAAAGCCTGGTGGAAGAAATTCGTCCAGGAATCCAAGTATAATGTGGGGCTGGACTCCGCCATTCTTATGAATCCAAGAATTTGGGAAGCCTCGGGGCACCTTGGAAACTTTGCGGATCCTTTGATCGACTGCAAAGAGTGTAAGGCAAGATTTAGAGCCGACAAGCTTATCGAGGATTTCCAGAGAGCTCAGGGGCAGGAACCTGAGGTTGTGGACGGATGGTCCGATGAGCAGATTGAAGCCTATATTAAGGACAATGGCGTTACCTGTCCTGAATGCGGCAAGATCAATTTCACCGGTATCAGATATTTCAATCTGATGTTCAAGACCTTCCAGGGCGTAACTGAGGACAGTGCTTCCACAATCTATCTTAGACCGGAAACTGCTCAGGGAATCTTTGTTAATTTCAAAAATGCCCAGCGTACTACCAGAAAGAAAATTCCATTCGGAATCGCTCAAGTGGGCAAATCCTTCAGAAACGAAATTACCCCGGGCAACTTCATATTCAGGACCAGAGAGTTCGAGCAGATGGAATTGGAATTCTTCTGCAAGCCGGACACGGATTTGGAGTGGTTTGAATACTGGAGAGAGTATTGCGTTAACTTCTTGAAGAACCTGGGTATGAAAGAGGAGAACCTTCGTATGAGAGATCATGACCCGAAGGAGCTTTCTCACTATAGCAAAGCCACCAGCGACATAGAGTATCTCTTCCCCTTCGGTTGGGGCGAGCTCTGGGGCATTGCGGACAGAACCAATTTCGATCTTTCCAAGCACCAGGAGTTCTCCGGTGAGGATATGACATATTTCGATCAGGAAACAGGGGAGAAGTATGTCCCCTTCGTTATTGAGCCTTCTCTCGGTGCGGACAGAGTGGCCTTGGCCTTCCTCCTGGACGCCTATGAGGAAGAGGAACTGACAAAGGGAGACGGATCCACTGATGTTAGAACCGTTCTTCATCTCCATCCCGCCCTGGCGCCATTTAAGGCTGCGGTTCTTCCGCTTTCAAAGAAGCAGGAACTGATGGATGAGGCAGAGCCCATCTACGAAGAACTGTCCAAGTATTTCCCCGTGGACTACGATATTACGGGAGCCATTGGAAAGCGCTACAGAAGAGAGGATGAGATAGGAACGCCATTCTGCATATGCGTTGACTTTGATAGCTTGGAAGATAAATGCGTAACTGTTCGTGATAGAGATACAATGGAGCAGGTTCGTCTTCCTATCGAGGAAGTAAGAAAGTATATTGAGGAGAGGCTTGTATTCTAAGCCAATCTTATAAGTTGAAAGGAGTCGATAAAGACATGAGCAAATTCGTTTATTCATTCAACGAGGGGTCCAAGGACATGAAGTTCCTTTTGGGAGGAAAGGGTGCAAACCTGGCAGAGATGACCACAATCGGTCTTCCGGTTCCCTTTGGTTTCACCATCACCACCGACGCCTGCAAGGACTATATTGCAAGAGGCAATAAACTGGACGAGGGAATTATCGCTGAGGTTTATGAGCATCTGGCAGAGCTGGAGCAGGTAATGGAAAAGAAGTTCGGAGATACGGAGAATCCCCTTTTGGTTTCCGTTCGTTCCGGAGCACCTTTCTCCATGCCGGGAATGATGGATACCATTCTGAACCTGGGTCTTAATGACGATGCGGTTAAGGGACTTGCAGCCAAGACCAATAATGAGAGATTTGCTTATGACAGCTATAGAAGATTCATCCAGATGTTCGGCGATGTAGTAATGGAGATTCCAAAGTCTGAATTCGACAAGATCTTCGACGGACAGAAGGAGAAGGCAGGGGTTAAGCTGGACGTTGAACTTACAGCTGAAGACCTGAAGGAAGTAATCGCAGGCTATAAGGTTCTCTATAAGGAGAGAATCGGAAACGACTTTCCCCAGGAACCAAAGGAACAGCTTCTTGCTGCAATCCAGGCCGTATTCCGTTCCTGGAATAACGAAAGAGCTATTCTTTACAGAAAACTGAACCATATTGCAGATGACCTTGGTACTGCCGTAAACGTTCAGTCCATGGTATTCGGTAACTCCGGAAACGATTCCGGTACAGGAGTTGCCTTCACAAGAAACCCGGCAACAGGTGAGAACAAGCTCTTCGGAGAATTCCTGGTTAACGCTCAGGGTGAAGACGTAGTTGCCGGTATCAGAACACCTCAGCCCATTGACGAAATGAAGGAAACCTTCCCTGAGGTTTATGAGAAGTTTGCAGAAGTAGCAAAGATTCTGGAGACTCACTATAAAGACATGCAGGATATGGAGTTTACCGTTGAAGATAGAAAACTCTTTATGCTTCAGACCAGAAACGGTAAGAGAACCGCTGCTTCCGCAGTAAAGGTTGCGGTTGACCTGGTGGAAGAGGGACTTATCGATAAGGAAACAGCTGTAATGAGAGTAGAGCCGGAGCAGATCGATCAGCTGCTTCACCCAAGCTTTGATGCTGATTCCGAGGGAGCTGCAAAGCTTTTGGCTACAGGACTTCCCGCATCTCCCGGTGCTGCTAGCGGAAGAATCTATTTCTCTGCAGCCGACGCTGAAGTAGCAGCTTCAAGAGGGGAGAAGGTAATCCTGGTTAGAGAAGAAACCTCTCCCGAAGATTTGGCAGGTATGGTTGCAGCCCA
>CAJOQI010000060.1 GCA_905236895.1 uncultured Peptostreptococcaceae bacterium
CACGGGCAATGGCAACACGCTGTTGCTGTCCGCCGGAAAGAGCCGATGGCTTTCTGTCAAGGAGCTGATCCACGTGAACCAGGGCTGCCATTTCTTTAGCCTTCTCCTTACGCTCAGCTACCGGTACCTTCTGGATTTCCAGAGGGAATGCTATATTCTCCAATACGCTCATATGAGGATATAGAGCGTAGTTCTGGAATGCCAGTCCTACTCCCCTGTCCTGAGGAGGCATATTGGTTACATCATCATCGTCAAAATAAATCTTGCCTTCCGTAACAGGTAGTATTCCGGAAAGCATATTGAGCATGGTGGATTTTCCGCAGCCTGATGGTCCCAAAAGAGCAACCAGCTTACCATCCTCAAATGTCATATTGAAATTATCTACAGCAGTAAAGTCACCAAATCTTTTGGTGAGATTATCGATTTTTACGCGCATACTGAAAAACCTCTATGAATAGACTTTTAGATACAACAGGGGGACGCCTCTAATATGGCCTTCTCCGGAGCCGGAATCATCCCCTTTTCCGGTGGCCATAATAGAAACGTCCCCCTTTCAAAACGTTAAATTATAAAGTTTTACTGAGCTGCTAATTCATCCTCGATGTACTGAACAGCTTCCTCCAGTGCAGCATTTACGTCTGTACCACCTGCAACCTGGCTCATCAGGGTCTGCAGTGCAGTTCTTGCGAATGCCTGTGTAGTAACAGCAGGGAATGCTCCGGCATATTCCGGATGGAGATAAGTGAAGCTCTCATTGTTGGCAGCGAATTCCTTATAGGTATCTGTTGCCATTGTGTCTTCGAAGAGTGCAGGATAGTTACAAGCTATGCACCAACCAGCGTTCATTTCAGCTTCTGCGAAGAAGTCTGTGAATGCTCCGGCAACCTTTGCTCTCTCTTCATCGTCATAGTTGAAGATGATGATTCCACGGTTCCAAGCCGGTGTCCACTCTACGCTACCGCCCTGTGGAACCTTACCGATTCCGAATTCGATCTCAAGGTAAGGAACACCTGCAGCGGATCCGATATAGGAAACCAATGTTTCAGCATTGAAGTCCTCGGAGAAGTAGTTACCAACCTTAGCATTGGTGAAGTAACCAGCAGCGATATTGTCCTGATAATACTGCATCTGCTCAGCAACTTCAGGTGTGTTGAAGTAGATATTCTCTGCGTCAAACATCTGATTGCCTGTCTGCATGATAAGTGTTGCAGCACCGTCTACCTCGGAGTCAAAAGCAAATCCGAACTTGTCAGGATAAGCTTCCTTAATCTTCTGGCAGTTCTCAGCCAGTTCAGCCCATGTTTCAGGAGCACTGAGTCCAAGCTCATCATAGATTGCCTTGTTATAGAAGAAAACAGGACCGGAGGAAACGATAGGCAAGATGTGAAGCTTGCCATCTGCGAAGGAAGTAGCTTCTTCCTTTGTCAGGTCGGAAAGCTTTGCTACGGTTTCAGGAGCAAGATACTGTTCCATATCAACCAACTTGCCGTCTTCCAGATACTTTGCTGCTTCGGAAGCATAGTGGATAATGATGTCAGGGCCGTTTCCAGCCATAACAGCCTGATAAACCTTATCAGTGAAACCGTCATAGGGCTGAGATTCAGCAACAACGGTCATACCCGGATTTGCTTCGTTAAATGCAGCAACTGCATTCTCAAGGTACTCCAGCTGAGCATCTGTATATGTATGCCAGATTGTTACTGTTGTACCATCAGCTGCTTCTGCAGGCTCTTCTGCTGCTTCTTCTTCAGCAGCTTCTTCCTCAGTAGTTTCTTCTTCAGCAGCCGGCTCCTCCTTGGGAGCTTCTTCCTTCTTTGTTCCGCATGCAGCCATAGAGAAGACTAATGCCAGAACCAGCAATACACTTAGGATTTTTTTCATGAGTATCCCCTTTCCTAATAATATATTATGTAACAATGAATTTTAGCACGATAAATCGAGATGTGTCAAGAAAAAGCTGACCGTATTCAAATCTCGTTTGCAAGCCGAAAGCCTTGATTTTTCAACGTTTATTGAATTATATTCCTACATCCATTCGAAGAAAGTATGGATCAGTTGAGCATGGTGGCCCTTGCAGATAAGATGGTGATTTCCGATGGATTCCGTGAGGAAATATTCAACGGATTCTTCCGGTTTAACCAGTATCTGGGTTCTGCAAAGATTCTCCCTGGTAAGGTTGTCCATAAGCTCAGCATCAGTAACAAAATACTCTTCCATCAAACCGTCGCATTTAAAGATTGTTACCGGTCCCTCTGCAATATGACCGCGGAATGCCACACCAATCTGTGACTCAAAGTGGGTCATAATGGAGAAGTCCTCAGGCATATTTAAGGGAAGTGTGCAGTGAGCAAGAATCATTTCATTCTTTTCAGGATCGATACGGCTTGGGTTAGCCATAAATACAGGCTCCCCTGTCAGCTCTCCAAGAAGAGCCATGGAAACCAGTGCGGGAACGTCTCCCTCGCAGGAAGAATATATTCCCTCAGCATTTAGAATTGCAAGGGCTGTACAGCCTGTGGAATGAACCAGACCCAGCAAATCGAAACAACGAACAGTAAGACCGTTAAGTTCATACTTCTTAACCAAACGCTTCAGTGCGCCGTAGATATATAGAGCTTCCAGTACCTCGTTTTCGTCGTAGCCTTTGCTCAATACCTTTTCCGTATACTCGTTTGCTTCATATTCCTTATGGGCGATTTCCTCAAGGAATTCTTCCATGGGAATATCGATAATGCGAATGCCGTTAAGTTCCAGGGACGCTTCTGCATTTGTATCCGATGCTATGAGCCAGTCAGATGGCTCACCTACCCTAGCAAAGGTGAAGTTCTGCATTCTTTTCTTTGCCGCTGAAATAGCAGCCAGTTGGTTAATTCGTTTTGCTACATATTCATCGGACCCGTGGATGATTTCTCCTGCTATATCATGCTGCCTAAGATAAGATAAAATCTCCATGGAAGCAGCCAGAGAATTATTTGCTCCTGTGGTTAAAAGGAAACATGGTTCCGGAAGCATTTCCAAAGATTTTAAAAAAATACCTTCTGTTCCGCCTCCACCGATGAAGTCCAGAACCAGATCGTAGTCTTTAAGATCCTTTGGGTCTGCCATCTCAAACTCATGTCCCGTCATCTCCGTCAGTTTCTTAAGCCATGGATAATTATCACTATTGGCAATTTCCGCAGCCGCAGTTTCAGAAACCACATAGAAAACACCTATCTTCATTTTTCTCTCCTTCCTTGCCTTGTTTTTACTAACAATTATTATATCATAAAACACTTAACCCCCGCTTTTATAGCGGGGGTTAAGTTATTCCGTTGTTCAGTTATTCCGTTATTCCGTGGGAAAATACCTTCTTTTCGTTTTTTCCCCATGGGAAAAGTACTAATTACGCGTGAAACCCCATCACGATGGGGTTTTTTCTTTTATTTCTAAAAAATCCATGGGTTTTTGCTCTTTTTTCTCTACTTCCCCAATTTTAACTCACTATCACAGATAGCTATACTGTTATTGTTACAATATCGCCATCTGATGACTCTATATCCACCAAGGTGAAGTGGCCGTTCCTTCTAATATATTGCCTTAGTTCTCTTATGGCCTCCGGTCCCAGTTGCTCCATAGTGACGGACCACTCTGCCAAACCGGGTTCATTCGCCTCTTTACCCTCTTGTCCATTGGATTTTGCAAGTATTCTCCATGTGAACAGTAGAATATTCCTCAACCATTGGTTGAATTATAGCATCTTTTCCTTTTCTACGAATTCTTCGATGATTTTATTAATCACTTCAGGCCTATCCGTATTGGAATTGTGACCGGCCCCTTCGATCCAGCGAATTGGGATTCCGCTTTTCTTTGTCCAGGCTTTGTTGTATCGGATGCAGGATCCTGCGTGATCCTTTTTTCCGCAAATCAGGAGGGCCGGACATTTGATATCGTATGGAAGGTCCTCTTCCACCGCCTCGGCCAGCATCCTATATCCATGGCCCGCCAAAGCAGCATATCTTTTCTGGTCCCCGTCGTAAGTCACCATCATCTCTCGCATCAAAGACCGCCCATACTCCGATGTCGCCACCCCATTAGTTCCCTGCTTTAATAACAGCTTCCATGGGTAAGCTCGATAAACCGGCTCCATTTTCTTCAGCAAAGAGATCTCGATTCCCGTCATATATTCCTTTTTTAATGGCGCCGAATCGATAGAAATGAATCCTTTGATTCTCTCCGGAAAAAGCTGGGCAAACATCTGTCCCAAATATCCACCCATGGATTGGCCGATTATTACAGGTTCATAAAAGCCTTCTCTATCCAAAATTCCTTTTAACCAGCCTGCCTTGTCCTTCAAATCAAAAGATAAGGCGAAGGGATAAGACGCTGCATGGCCCGGTGCATCCCAAACCATCAAAGGGTATTTGCTTTCAAAAAACTCTATCTGCTTTTGGAACAATCTGTGATCCGCCGTTAATCCGGGCAAGAAAATAAGTTGAGGTGTGCCTTTTCCCGAGCCATCCCCGGTCCAATAATGAATATTTCCTAAGGTTGTTTCGAATACTCTTTCTTTCATTTCCAAAGAAACTATTTGTTTTTCCTTCTATCGTGGTGCTATTGTGTCAGGAAGGGAATCGCTTTTAGCGACTAACTCGACCGAAAAGACGGTGTTGCCTTAGTTCAGGCTTTGGCGGCTTTTTCATCAATTATGATTCTACGATTATCAATGGAATCCTTGCCTCTTCCGCAGTAAGGCCAGCATGTCCGCCGGGCATTCCATTGGCTTGAAAATGGGTTGTGTATATGGATGTTTCTTTAATGGCCAATGCAAGATAGTCACCTAACATATCTTCAAGTCCCGGTCTGTTTTCACCAGGTCCAAAGAGTTTTTCCTTCAGCACTTCTTCCTTACTCAGAAGCAAGAAATCATCTCCAAAGTTTTTCTTAAACACTTCAGGAAAAACATCTACGCATTCTTCTTTAACAAAAAGGTTCAAAGCACGGGGTTCAATGGAAGGCATTCTAACAAGACAGTCCATCACTTCCGGATAATCCCTCATGCATAGATTCTTACTGTCTATATGCCCGTGATCCGCAGTGATAACTACCAAGGTATCCGAAAGATCCGCCAGTTCCTCCTTCAGTTTCTCTTCAAGATAAACCATCATTTTATGGGTTTCGCCGCTGACCGTTCCCGTTATATGCATGGTTGCATCGGGCTCATTCCAATAAGAATAAATAAACTTCTTACCCGGCTGATTGCAAAGGTCTTTGATGCGAGCAAGGATTTCATCCAGATCCTTGGGGTAAGGTTCCATATAGGGCATGGCGACATAGGCAGAGGCTTCACCGCCTACTCCGTTGATTTTGTCTATGATATTTGTGTAAGGAATATACTTTGATGCCGCATCAAAGTTCGCAACGATTTTTGACTCAGCCAAGGTGTCATTCCCCCACACCAAAGTCTCTCCGTCCTCCCCGAGAGAAGGCTTGGCATCCTCTTTCTCCGCCAGCTGCTCTTTGTTCCAAAACACTGTTACGTTCTTGTCCAGTTCAGGAAAAAACATATCCCAGCCCAGCCAGCCGTGCTGGTTCGGATAAAGACCGCTTAATACCGATGTTGTGGCAGCAACGGTAGTTGCAGGATATACGGATGAATATGTGTGTTTAATATGAGAGCGGAAGAATCCCTTCTCATCCAAATGGTCTTCCAAGGATTTGGAACCGAGAGCATCAAGCAAAATGAGCACCACGTTTTTATAGTTCTTGGCCAGATACTCATCTGCAATTGCAAGGGTTTTCGCGGTGGTTTCCGCTCCGTATTTCTTTAAGATTGAATTTGATAGGTTTACGAGACAATTGTCGTAATCCGGCCCTGCTTTTTTTATAATATCTTTCATTCTTTTCCCTTCAATTACCACCACTTAAACTCCACCATGCCAATACTTATATCCCACTTCCCAAGTAAGGTCATAAGGAAGATAAAAGAAATGACAATAGTGGTAATGATACTTATAATTACTCCGACCTTATTTCTATATTTAGGCGATATACTCAACCCCAAAGCAACAAGGCTGCAAACCATGCCCGCTATGGTGGCGAATTTATAGAGGTAGTAGTTTATCATTACGAAGAAGCCAAGAAATATGGAAACCAAGTCACCTATGGCCGATCTTCCCAGCCAATCATCAAGCATTAAGGCTGTCCAAATAGCAAGAACTATCGTAATGATTAATGCTACAATCGCCCAAACGAGAGCGGTATCAGCTATTCTTCGTTTTTGTTTAGGCATTATTCCCACTCGATTGTTCCGCTGGGCTTAGGTGTAACATCCCAAAGAACTCTATTGATTCCCGGCACTTCACTTGTGATGCGCTTGGTCAAATGCTGAACAAAGGCCCAATCAAGCTCTGCAGGCTCGGCGGTCATAGCATCCACAGTGTTAACCGCACGGATTACGCAGGGCCAATCAAAGGTTCTCTGACCGTCACGAATTCCCGTGGTTTTGAAATCAGGAACGATGGTGAAGAACTGCCACACATCATTGTCCAGTCCATCCTTCCCAAACTCTTCTCTGAGGATGGCATCGGATTCACGAAGGGCTTCAAGACGATCTCTTGTGATAGCGCCGGGGCATCTTACTCCAAGACCAGGTCCCGGGAAGGGCTGACGATATACCATGGTGTCCGGAAGACCAAGGGCAAGTCCTACCTGTCTAACTTCATCCTTAAACAAAATCTTCACAGGCTCTACCAATTCAAACTGAAGATCCTCGGGAAGTCCACCTGCATTGTGGTGAGCTTTGATGCCGTCTTCACTTTCCAGAATGTCAGGCCAAATTGTACCCTGAGCAAGGAACTGAACTCCTTCAAGTTTACGGGCTTCATCAGCGAATACGTCGATAAACTCTTCACCGATAATATGTCTCTTGGTTTCCGGATCGGCAACTCCTGCCAGCTTATCAAGGAATCTATCGGTAGCATCCACGTAAATCAGATTGGCACCAAGTTCCTTTCCGAATACTTCGATAACCTGCTCCGGCTCACCCTTTCTAAGAAGACCATGGTTCACGTGAACGCATGTCAGCTGATCGCCTATGGCCTTAATGAGCAAAGCCGCAACAACGGAACTGTCAACTCCTCCGGAAAGAGCCAGAAGAACCTTTCCATCCCCTACCTGCTCTTTAATCGCATCAATCTGCTCCGCAATAAACGCTTCTGCCAATTCCTTTGTTGTGATTCTAACAAAGTCTTCAGGTCGTCTATCGTAAACCATTGTTTTCTTCCTTTCCTTATCTCAAACTTTTAGACTCATACCAATTCTAAAAAGCGAATGCCATATGTCCCTTCGAGTCCGCTTGCGCTTTGTCATCGTGCTGCGGTTCTAAGCTCTCACTTCGCAACCAAGTTGTTTGTGAATCGCTAAGAACCGGCACTGCGGAAGACTCTCAGGAATATATGCCATTCGCATTTATTTAATTCGTATAGTTATCAAAGTACCCTTGAACCAGCACCACCGGCGTTCCCTTGTCTCCGGAGCCGGAGGTCAAGTCGCAAAGGGATCCGATTAGATCTGTAAGCTGTCTTGGAGTTGTTCCCTCGGAGGCCATATTGCCTACCAGGTCAGCGTCTTTGCTCTTGATGCTTTCGTGGATGGCTGCCTTAAGCTCTTCTCCTGAAAGATGAGCAAAGTCATTGTCAGCCAGATACTTTAATTTAAGTTCGTTTGGGGTTCCCTTGAGACCGTCGGTGAATGCAGGCGATACTACTGGATCTGCCAGTTCCCAGATCTTTCCCTGGGGATCCTTGAAGGCTCCGTCGCCGTAAACCATTACCTCTACGTTCTTACCTGTCTTTTCCTTAAGATTGGCAGCAATCTTTTCTACCAATTCCTTTGGATCGTGGGGGAAGAGTTTAACCACGTCTTCCGTTGATTTGTTGGAACCCAGAAGGCCGTATTTCTCGTTATGTCCGCTTACGCTTCCATCTTCCCTTGTAATCGGTGCATTCAGGATTTCGTCCAGGCCAAGGACTGCATCTGCGCCGGCTTCCTTAAGAAGTCTCTTTGTTCTGAATCTTGTATGAATATCGCAGTTGAGAACTCTTTTGGTATATCCCAGAATTGCGGTGGCGTGGTTGGCAAAGATGATTTCCACCTCTGCTCCGGATTCACGGATAAGATCTCCGTAATAGTCCACGTAGTCAACTCCCGTGAAGGGGTGAAGATTTACGCCGAAGAGTTCTCTGTATTTCTCCAGAGAAAGCACATCCGCAAATGGATCAACACCTGCTTCATCCAATTTATCGATTGAAACCAGCTCGTTTCCTACTTCGTCGGAAGGATAGCTGAGCATGAGAACAACTTTCTTTGCTCCCTTGGCGATTCCTCTAAGGCAGATAGCAAAGCGGTTTCTGGACAGAATCGGGAAAATAACTCCAATGGTTCCGTCTCCTCCACTTCCTTCACCCAGTCTGTCGTATACATCCTTTGCGATATCATCTACAGATGCATAATTACCCTGAGCTCTTGCTACAATTGACTCTGTAATAGCCACTACGTCTCTGTCGTGAAGCTTGAAGCCCCATTCCGGATCCTCCGAAGCCTGCAAAACGCTTTCAGAGATAATAGTAGCCAAATCGTCCCCTTCTCTAATAATGGGACATCTGATGCCTCGAGATACAGTTCCTACCAATCTTTCAGAACTTGCCATAGTTTCCTCCTAAATATACTTAAAATAACGACGTAACATTCTACCACTAAGAACTATTCTTTTACAAGAAAAACTTACCATTCTTTTCCACTGAAATCTTCGTCGCCTCCACCGGATCCTTCTCCGCTGCTTTCTTCTCTACGCTGGGCTTCAGCTCTCTCCTTTGCTGACTCCTTCTTCTGCTCTTCCATCTTCTTGCGGAGTTCCTTTTCTCTCATGGACTCGCTTTCTTCTTTTTGGTCCTGCTCCTCCTGGTCCCCATCTTCATCGCTGGGATCCTGCTGCTGGTCCTGTGGATTTTGCTGAAGCTGGGCAATGAGCTGGTCGATTTCTTTTTTCAGCTGCTCCGCATCTTCGCTATGACCGTCATAGACCCCAACCTGGGGATTTGCACAACCGTCTTCGGTTAGAACAGTTCTTGCGGCCTGAAGCTGTTTGATTACCGTATTCACTTTTTTCTCCGTGGATAAATCGGAAAGATCTATTTGCTTCACCATTGAAAGGGCAAGGTTTACCCTGGTTCTGCAATTTCTTTCTTCCTTATAGAAGCCGGGCTTTCTCTTAAGGGCCTCTTCATAGTGGACAATTGCCTCGTCATAGTCTCCCTTTTCATAGGCGATATTTCCCAAATTGTAATGGGGCAAATATCTTTCCGGGAAATTCAGTTTAAGAAGCATTTCCATCTTATCATCGCTTAAGCTTCCTTCCCTATACTCCTTAAGAGCCCATTCATTGAGGAAATAGCGCACACCAAGAAAGATGGCAAAAACAGCCATGATGCCGCAGATTATTGTGAGCCAAAGCAGGCTTTTTCCTTTCTTGGTTTTCTTTACTTCCCTCATATTCTGCCCTTTCTAACGAGCATAAATGCCTCCAGCAAAAGCAAGGCAAGAAGCGGCGCAGCATAGTAATAATAGGTGTCATCATAGAGAACCGCATCCGCCCTACCGATAGAGGTGGTTGTCCCCGTCTTAATCGTCTTAATCAGATTATCCACCACATTGGGATTCTCCACGTGGATATATTTGATATCCAAGTCAGAAGCCATCTGCCTTAGGTTACCCTCGTCTATTTTGGACACGGCATCCTGATGAGCATCGTAGTCATATAGATAGTCGCTGGAGCCATAATCATCCTTGAGCTTCATCTTTCCGCCCTTCTCCGTTCCGAATCCGAGGACGGCACCGGAATCAACCAGTTTCTCCAGTTCAGCAAAGGATTGAAGCTCCGACTCGTCGGTTATCTCACCGTCGCTGATGAAGAAGAGCACGGTGGTCTTTCCCTCTTTGCTGTCGGAGGATTTAAGAAGGGTCTCCATATCCCCGTAAGCAGTATTGAGGGATGTTCCCTTGGCATACCATCTGTCGGGAGCTTTGATGGTTTCAAAGGCATCCTCAACGGACTTTCTGTCCTGGGTAAACGGCGCAAGAATCTGCGACTTATTGTCGAATCTTATGAGAGCAAAACTGCTGCCGTGAAGCTCTTCCATGATATGCTCCGCAGTGTCGATTACTCCTTCCATTCTTTCATTCTTACCAACATAGTCCTCTGCCCACATGCTTATGGTGGTATCCACCACAAAGAGAACATCTATATTCTTGGTCTCCACATTAACATTGTATTTCTTGTCCATTATCCTAACGTTAATAAGGAAAACCAAAAGAAGAAGCAGGGCAACTCGAGCAATGCTAAAAGCCTTGTCTGAAACAGACGCCCTTTTCTTGATGGTAATTAGGATATATCCAATGAGCAAAGCCCCTAGGATTATTCCCGCTATTATAATTGGAATTACAGGTCTCGTTACCATAGCATCACCTCTTCAGAAGCAGTCCTATGACGGCGAATCCCACCATACTTATGAGCAATACAATTATCCAGGTTTCGGGAACGTCAACGGTTCTTGTGGTGGTTATTTCATCCACCTCCATTGCCTCCTGCTTCTGGATATCCTTAACTATGTCATCAACCGTAAGGTTTCTGCTCTGTTGGTAGACCACTCCTCCGGTCTGGTCCAGATTCTTCCTTAGGTCGCTAAAATCCCTTTCGTAATCTCTGTCGTTTACTATGCTGAAGGTTTCCTTATTGGGGAAGATTCCGAAGACGGTAATCTTATTCTTCTTGCAAAGCTTCGACGCCTCGTCCAGCTCTACCGTGGGCTTTGACAATGCTTCCTCCGCATTATCCGTGGACATGATTATTACCCTGGTTCTCTCCTCATCGTCCAGGCTGGGAAAACTATATAGACAGGCCGCAAGTCCCTCTCCTATCAAAGAACTTCCCTTTGAGTAGTTCTTGATGAGAGTTCCTGCATCGTAATAATCCAGTCTATCTCTAATCTCGTAATACTCATCCCAGCCGTCGTCCGGAACTTCCAGATAGCCGTAGTCATCCGCATATCCCCAATACTTAATCTGAAGATTGAAATACTCTTCCAATTCGTCCAACTTTTGATTAACAAAATCATAGTCGTCGGTCAGGGGTACATAGAGAACGGTGGAAGTATTGAAAATGGTTATGCCGAAACGGTCTCCCTTAAGTCCGCCCACCACGTCCTTCAGACTCTGGACCAGGTCCGCATTCAGATAGCAGATTGAATAGGACACGTCCATGCAAAGGAAGATGTCCCTTTTCTTGGTTCCGCTGGTTACTGTTTTTGTTTCATAGGGTCTTGCCACAAGAATTAACGAGGAAAGAATTCCAAGAGCAAGAAGTGCCTCAGCCAAAATCAAAAGAACCCTTCTAAGAGCCTTTTTCTTCTTGTACTCGAGCAATTCCTTGGCGAAGTGGGTATTTGCCGCCTTTGTCCCTCCGGAAAATTCCTCATGCTTTCTCTTGATAAGATGAAAAGCCAGGAAGGCGGCTATGGTTATAATCAGTCCTATTATTACAACCTTGGGGTACATTAATGCCATCTCTCTATTACCCTCCTGGTTCCTTCCAAAGACTTGATTGCATCAGCCATGGTTTCCTGGGCAAACTCCGGCACATAATAATCCTCTATGAGTTGCGTCAGCATGGGCATTCTGATCTGCTTGATTTCATAGAGGGTGTATTTTTGCACCTGAACCCCGGTCATGTCGAAAACGAAGTGACGGATGACCTTGCTCATTCTTTGATATGCAATTCTCTTATCTATCTCGCCCTTGGTAAGGGCATCCTTTATCTTATCGATATCCGAAAGATACCTGTTCTTGATTTCCGGGATAGAGGCGCGAGGAGGCTTAACTACCTTAATCTTTTCGGGCACCTCGCCCCTTCTCCTTCTTCTGATCCTAAAGATAACCTGCAGCAAAACAGCGGCAAGGAGCAGCACTCCTGCCGTAATTATCCATACAAGCATATAGGACATTGGTTCCTGCAGATTAACGGATGATTCCATTTTTATGCCTTTCAAACAATTCTATAGTCTTGGGCAGTATATCCTCTGCCTTTCCCATGGAAACCATGGTTACCCTATTGGACTTAAACTTTTCTTCCATCTGGGTGAGAAAGTCCTCTCTCTGGGCCTTTTCAGCCTCCTTAAGAGACTTTCCGCCAAACAAAAGCTCACTTTCGTATTTTCTGTCCTTGATGTCATAAACCCTGTCACCGTAAAGGTAAGCGTCATCTATGTCAACCACCAAAACATCATTGTTTGCAACTAATTTCCCCAAAAGCTTATCTCCCAGTCTAAAGAGGCCGTCCATATCGGTTATGACGATAATAACCATCCTTCTTCTGATGTTTTCACAAGCGTATTCCAGAAGGTCCGCAATATCCCTCTTTCCCTCTTCAGGCATAAACATCTCAGAGGTGGCTATCATATTTTCAAAATGCTTTCCTCCTCCACCGAAGGTGGTGAAGATAACGCCCTTATTTGAATCCTGAAGAAGAGCGTAATCGTCCCCTCCCTGATTAACCAGATAAGCCATGACTCCAAGAGCATCCAGAGCCACTTGGGCTTTGTCGTCTCCCCCTGATGTATCCGCCTCCATCTTGTCTCCGGAATCCACCACAAAAAGGACATTATGCTTTTTCTCAGCAACATAACGTCTAACCAAGGTCTTCCCCGTCTTGGTGGAAGACTTCCAGTCGATGTCCTTTACATTGTCTCCGTAGGTATATTCCCTTAAGTCATCAAAGTCCAGACTACGCCCTCTAAAAACCGAGCGAAAGTCTCCATCCAAAATATTGGTGGTCTCTTTGGTGGAATATAGGGAGATGAAGGCCTTTATTCTGGCCAGGTGTTCATAGTTCATTTAGCTTGTCCTGTTTGGCGTAGGCTTATGGGGTGGTTACGGAAGCAACCAATTTGTCGATAATCGACTCCACAGTAATACCGTCGGCGATTGCGGCATAAGACAGCTGGATTCTATGTCTCAGCACCTGATGTCTAATAGCCTTAACGTCTTCGGGAATCACATAGGTTCTTCCCTGCATTAGGGCTACCGCCTTTGCCACTCTAAGGAAAGCGATTGAAGCTCTTGGGCTTGCTCCCATTCTCACATAGCGAGCCATATCCTTTCCCAGGATCTTCTCAGCATCCCTTGTGGTTGCAACTATGTCGGCAATATATTTCTTTATCGCCTCATCCACATAAACCTTTTCCGTAATATCCTGAACCTTGTCCACATCGCCAATCTTAAGAACCGCCGGCACCTTCTTTACAATGGCACCGGATTCGATTCTGTTAAGAACCTCAACTTCTTCTTCTGGACTTGGATAGGATATGGTTTCCTTCAGCATAAATCTGTCGGTCTGTGCCTCCGACAAAAGATATGTTCCCTCTTGCTCGATAGGGTTCTGGGTAGCAAAGACGATAAAAACATCGTCCGGCATGGGATAGGTGGTTCCCCCGATGGTAACCTGCCTCTCCTGCATGGCTTCCAGCATTGCGCTCTGGGTCTTGGCACTGGATCTGTTAATCTCGTCCAATAGAACAAAGTTAGCAAATACCGGCCCAAGGATTGTTTCGAATTCCCCGCTCTTCTGATCGAAGACCTGGGTTCCGATAATATCGCTGGGAAGCAGGTCCGGCGTACACTGAATTCTGGAGAACTTTCCGTCAACGGAATCAGAGATTGCCTTTGCTGCCGTAGTCTTGGCAAGGCCGGGAACGGACTCTATCAAAATATGTCCGTCCGCCATTACCGCCGCTATCAAAGCAAATTTCAGGCTTTGTTGACCAACAACCTTGGAATCGTAATATCCGGCTATATCACCCACTACCTTCTGGGCATAGTCGAATTCTTCCTGGGTCATGGTTGATTTGTTTTCAATTGCCATAGTTTTTCCTATTTATCCTTCCATTTCCACTGGGCAACCTCCGGAAGGTCAACGCCGTATTCGTGGATATATTGTTTATGCTCTACCAACTTGTCGTTCATCACCTGAATCAGGTGTGATCCCTTGTTGCCAAGGTGTGGCAGATTCTTGATTACATTCTTAACTAGGCTGAATCTGTCGATTTCGTTCTGAACTCTCATATCGAATGGAGTTGTAATCGTCCCCTCTTCCTTATATCCGTAAACATGGATATTTCTGTTTGTTCTCTTATATGTAAGTTCATGAATAAGAGTGTGATAACCGTGGAAGCAGAAGATGATGGGTTTATCCTTGGTGAACAGGGAATCATAGTCTGCATCTGTTAATCCGTGAGGATGAACCGTATGGGGCTGAAGCTTCATAAGGTCAACCACGTTTATAACTCTAATCTTAAGCTCCGGCATTTCCTCGTTTAAGATGGATACTGCTGCCAGAGTTTCCAGTGTAGGTGTATCGCCGCAGCAAGCCATTACCACATCGGGCTCTTCTCCCTGGTCGTTGGAAGCCCACTGCCAGATTCCGATACCCTGGGTGCAGTGCTTAACAGCCTCTTCCATGGTGAGCCACTGGGGTCTTGGATGCTTGGATGTAATCATTACGTTTACATAGTCCTTGCTCCTGATGCAGTGGTCGAATACGGAAAGGAGGCAGTTGGCATCAGGCGGCAGATAGAATCTAACCACGTCAGCCTTCTTGTTTGCAATATGATCCAGGAATCCGGGATCCTGGTGGGTAAATCCATTGTGGTCCTGCTGCCAAACATTGGATGTGAGGATCAGGTTAAGGGAACCTATTTCCTCTCTCCATGGAAGGTCTCTGCAAACCTTCAGCCATTTGGCGTGCTGAGCGCACATGGAGTCAACTACTCTGATAAATGCTTCGTAGCTGGCAAAGAATCCGTGGCGTCCCGTCAAGAGATAGCCCTCCAGCATTCCTTCACACATATGCTCGGAAAGCATGGAGTCTATTACTCTTCCGTCGGTTGCAAGGAATTCGTCGCCTTCCACAACGGCGTTATTCCAGTCTCTATTGGTAACCTCGAATACTCTTCCAAGGCGGTTACTCATGGTTTCGTCAGGTCCGAAGATTCTGAAGTTCTTGGCCTCTTCGTTCAGTTTGAATATGTCACGAACAAAGTCTCCCAGCTCCAACATATCCTGAGCCTCAACTTCTCCCGGTGCAGGAACCTTAACCTCATAATCTCTGAAGTCAGGAAGCCTAAGGTCTCTTAAAAGCTTTCCTCCGTTGGCATAGGGTGTTGCACCCATTCTCTTATCCCCTTCAGGTGCCAGGGCTTCAAGCTCCGAAATCAGTCTTCCGCTCTTGTCAAAGAGCTCGTTGGGTTTATAGCTCTTAAGCCACTTCTCAACCAGTTTCAGATGGTTGGGCTTATCCATGCTGATTGGAACCTGATGGGCTCTAAAGGTTCCCTCGATTTTATTTCCGTCCACTTCCTTGGGACCTGTCCATCCCTTTGGAGTTCTGAGAACTATCATGGGCCAAATAGGTCTATCGAATTTCTTACCCTTGGCTGCAGCCTTCTTAGCCTTGTCCTGAATTTCACGGATATCCTCCATAACCTGATCCAGGGTGTCGGCCATCAGCTTATGCATCTTCTTGGGATCTTCCCCTTCAACAAAGTATGGCTTCCAGCCGTTTCCTTCCATGAATTTGCTAAGTTCCTCGTGGGAGATTCTGGCCAAAATGGTAGGATTGCTGATCTTATATCCGTTAAGATGGAGAATTGGAAGAACCACACCGTCCTTGGCGGGATCCAGGAATTTGTTTCCATGCCAAGAGGTTGCAAGAGGGCCTGTCTCCGCTTCGCCGTCACCTACTACGCAGGCTACGATTAAGTTGGGATTATCAAAGGCAGCACCAAAGGCATGGGCCAGGGAATATCCCAGCTCTCCGCCTTCGTGGATTGAACCGGGATTTTCCGGCGCCACGTGACTTGAAATTCCTCCGGGGAATGAGAACTGCTTGCAAAGCTTCTTCATTCCGTCAATATCTCTGCTTACGTTTGGATATACCTCACTATAGGATCCTTCCAGATAGGTATTTGCAACAAAGAAATTTCCGCCATGTCCGGGACCGGAAATATAGATCATATCCTGATCGTATTCTTTGATGATTCTATTCAAATGAACATATACGAAGTTCTGCCCAGGAACCGTTCCCCAGTGACCAACTATCTTCTTCTTTACATGCTCTCTCTTAAGGGGCTCCCTTAAAAGAGGATTATCCAGCAAATAAAGCTGAGCTGCGGAAAGATAATTGGTTGCCCTCCAATATGCATCCATTTTCTTCAGATATGCATCGGTTGCACGCTTCTTTTCCATCTAATGACCTCCTGTATAATCTTCTCTCTCATAGAGATATTTACCAACAAAAACTCATCTTATTATACAACAATAGCCCCTCCTTTTCCACTTTTCGTCCCATCCAACTTAGGCGGTCTTACAAAATATCCCCCTATCAATAATCCGTACATAGCAGGCAAAGAAGACCACAAAAAATAATTTGGTACCTTAATAAAATTTTAACTTGCAGGGGAAAAAATGTGTTATAATTTTCTAAATTTGTTTGTCTTGAACCTAAGGAGGTCAAAATAAATGGACAATAATAAAGTAGACAACAACAGGCCAAAGGGACGTAAAAAAGTTGTCTCCGAGGGAGGAACCGGAGTTAATAAGAAAAAACCAATTTCCGGCGCCAAGCCCTTCGGTGAAGGCGGCGTTTTCAGCGGCAACCAAAAGAACGGTGAGCAGAAAACTCAGCAGTCTCAACAAAAGCCCCAGCAGTCACAGCAGGCTCAGGCCGCAGCCTACCAGCAGCAGATGGCTCAGCAACAGGCTGCACAGCAGCAGGCCTATCAACAGCAGATGGCTCAGCAGCAGGCCGCACAGCAACAGGCCTACCAGCAGCAGATGGCTCAGCAGCAGGCTGCACAGCAGGCATATAAACCTCAGGCCGGCATGGGTTCCGCAAGAGGCGGCGGTTCCAAGCTTGGATGTTTGCTGGCTTTGATACTTCTGGTGCTTCTCCTTCTCATTGCATCAAAGTTTATGAGAGGAATTGGCGGAGGCTCCAGTTCCGGCAGTTCCGGCAGCGGAAGCAATAGTTCACAGAGCAGTCAAAGTGCTTCCAACAGCAGCTCCAACCAGAGCAGCTCCAATACCGCAAGCAACAGTTCCAACTCCAGCCAGAGCAGCTCCAATACTGC
>CAJOQI010000061.1 GCA_905236895.1 uncultured Peptostreptococcaceae bacterium
GGAGGCCCCGACGGATCTGAAATGCCATTGACAGGTGGATACGGCTATCAGTATTCACTGCCACTGTATTCCGAGGATATCCTGAAGGATGCAGCAATCCTCTATATTTGGGTAACTCCCGAGGAGTCCAGAAGAAAGAATAACGAGAGAGCCAATCCGGACGATCCCGGCTCCAATCTCTTCCACGGCGTTCCCATGGATGTAATGCTGGGAGACTATGGCTGTGACGATATGGAATATTTAAGAGAGCATTCTGAGGTGCCCGGAACCTTGACCCTGAACAAGGATGGCAAGGTTTGGCATATTCCAATCGGTGTCTTTGATAACAGAGTTGATAAGACCTCCTTCCTTAGGGGAGATAAGGAAAACTGGCCACGGGAACTGATCGACGAGATGACTGAATCCGTTAAAACTGCCACCGACGCAATGTGGGAAAAATATTAAAAAACACCTAAAAAATGCTTGAATTTCAATATTAAACTGTGATATACTGTTCAAGCTGACTGAAAGAATAACCCAAAAGGGTAATATACTAATTCCGCTTAGGAGGTGAAGAGATGGCAAGAAGATGTGAGATTTGTGGAAAGGGACAGGTTTCCGGAAACAATGTATCCCATTCCATGATACATACCAGAAGAAAATGGAATCCTAATATCCAGACCGTTAAGATCAACGATAACGGTACCGTAAGAAGAGCGCATGTATGCACAAGATGCATGAGATCCAAGAAGATTCAGCGCGCAATCTAGTAAAAAATGCTCCGCGAAGGCTCTGCTTTCGCGGCTTTTTTCTTTTAACAAATAGTTTATAAACAGTAATACACAAGAAACTATGGTATTGCAGAAGGAAACCACATACGGAAAGATAACCATTGCAGAAAGGGTCTTTGCTGAGATTCTTCTTTCCATATTGGAGGAAGAGGAATTCAAGGACCGAATTTGGGCTGCAAACAAAAGGGGAAGAATCATTCAAAAGGGTGCCGCCTTTGCTGAAAACGATATAGCCTCCATGCTCCATGTGGAAAGAGGAGAGGATGAAAGACTTATTCTCAATCTTGCTGCCGTAGTAAAATTCGGTGAAAGCATCAAAGCAACCGCAAGCAAACTAAGCGATAGAATGGCTGAATTAATAAAAAAGCACGACGGAAGAAAGCCAAAGAGAATAACCATAGAGGTTACGGGGGTAAAAGGCGCAACCCTTCAGAAGCGCAGTATGGAAATAGTGAGAGAGTATGAGGATTAAGGACAAAGTAAGCAGCCTAAAGGGCATAGGACCAAAAAAAGAAGAAGCTCTCTTGGATGCCGGGATTGAAACCCTGGAGGATGTGATTTATTTTTTCCCCAGAAACTATGAGGACAGAAGAACCGTATCTACCATCAAAGGAGCGGAACTCTTTAAGGACGTACTTATTGAAGCCAAGATAATAAGCAAGAAGTATTCGGGGAATCCTTATAAGAAGAATACCCCACTGACTCTTTTGATTGAAGACGAAAGCGGAAGAGGAGAGGTTGTTTTCTTTAATGGAAGATTCTTAAACAAACTTTTCCAGGTAAACCAGGACTATGCATTCTATGGGCGAGTGTCCGAAAACTTTGCCAGAAGGCAGATGATTCATCCTCAATTCTCAAGGCTTGGAAGCAAGGATGATATTAGGGGTATTCTTCCTGTCTATCCGGTTATTCCGGGCTTCTCTCAAAACGAATTAAGAAAGATGGAAAAGGGGTTAATGCCTCTTTACGAGGGAATAGAAGAATGGCTTCCGGCGGAGGTCATAGAGGAGAACAGACTTTGCGATCCTGCCTATGCCCTAAAGAATCTTCATTTTCCCTCGGATGGACGTAAGGTTCTGGAGGGTAAATTCAGAATGGTTTTCGAGGAACTCTTCACTTTGGAGGCAGGTCTTATTTCCATCAGGCAGGCGGACAAAAGATCCGACACTGCAGTAAGCTTTGACTGCAGTTACGGAGATGAGTTTGCGGCAAGCCTTCCCTTTGAACTGACTTCGGGACAGAAGGAGGCATGGGAAAGCATCAAAGCTGACCTTCAAGGAAGCAAGAGAATGAATAGGCTTCTTCAGGGTGACGTGGGATCGGGTAAAACTGTCCTTGCGGAAATGGCTATGCTTTCCGCAGCAAAGCAGAGAATCCAAAGCGTCATAATGGCACCTACGGAGCTTCTTGCAAAGCAGCATCTGGAAAGCTTTAATAGGGACTTGATGCCTTTGGGGATCAAAACGGACCTTCTTATTAGCTCCATAACGGCATCGGAAAAAAGAAGAATAATAGAGGACCTGGCAGAGGGGAATATAAATATTCTGATTGCAACCCATGCGGTCCTTGAAGAAAAGGTGGTCTTCAAAAACCTGGGGCTTGTAATAACCGACGAACAACATAGATTTGGTGTGTCTCAGAGGAGAAAGCTTTCCGCAAAGGCGGAAGATGCCAATGTGCTGGTTATGAGGGCGACTCCAATTCCGAGAACCCTTGCGGTTATTCTCTATGGAGACTTGGACGTATCCCAGGTGAGGACCATGCCCACCGGAAGAAAACCTGTAAAAACCACCATGGTAAGGCCCGAGGAAAGGGACAGAATGTATGACTTTCTTCGTCAGGAAATAAAGAAGGGCAGACAGGCTTATGTGGTATGTCCTTTGATTTCAGAGTCGGAAAGCATAGAGGCTCGTTCCGCGGATCAAGTCTATGAGGAACTCTTGGGGACCTTTGGGAATTGCAATGTGGCTTTGGTTCACGGAGCCATGAAGACCGACGAAAAGAACGGGGTGATGGAAAGCTTTGTTGCGGGAGATGTGGATATTTTGGTTTCCACCGTGGTTATTGAGGTTGGAATCAATGTTCCAAACGCAACTGTGATGGTAATAGAAAATGCGGAGCGTTTCGGCCTTGCCCAGCTTCATCAGTTGAGAGGTCGTGTGGGAAGAGGTTCCGAGGAGTCCTACTGCTTCCTAGTAACTGATTCCAACGGGGATATTGCTGTTGAAAGATCAAAGATAATGTGTAGCACCAATAGCGGATTTGAAATTGCAGAGGAGGATTTGCGCTTAAGAGGGCCCGGAGAAGTCTTCGGAACCAGGCAACACGGACTTCCTCAACTTGAAATAAGCGATTTGGTCAAGCATGCGGACGTGCTTGAAAAGGCGGCTCAGGCAGCAAAGAAGGTTGTGGAAAAGGATCCCAATCTGGAAAAAGAGGAAAACCAAAAACTAAAGGAGAGAGTGAAGAAACTCTACGGAGATTCCATAAGCTTGGATTTATAGGTAGACGGTATGAGAATTATTACAGGAGAATATAGAGGAAGAAGATTGGAAACACCCAGGGGTGATGACATTAGGCCTACGGGAGACAAGGTGAAAGAGGCTATATTCAATATCCTTATGAACCATGTGCCCGGGGCACGCTGCATAGATCTATTTGCGGGAACGGGGAATCTGGGTTTGGAAGCCCTTTCCAGAGGAGCGGAATTCTGCCAGTTTTCCGATATAGACAGGGAGAGCATAAGAATAATAAATATTAATATAGAGAAATGCGGAGCTGAGGAAAAGTCTTCGGTTTACTGTGGTGATTTCAGAAAGGCTCTTAAGAGATTTCCAGGTAAGGCGGATTTGATTTTTATGGATCCACCATATAGTTCGGGCCTCTACGAGAAAGCCCTGAAAGAGGTAGATTCACTTGATTTATTGGCCGAGGAAGGTATAATAATAGCAGAGCATGAAAAGCATGTGGAGCTTTCCCAGAGAGTGGGGAAACTCTTTTGCTATGATGTGAGACGATACGGAAAAACTCTGGTTTCTCTGTATCGCA
>CAJOQI010000062.1 GCA_905236895.1 uncultured Peptostreptococcaceae bacterium
AGCAGGTGCTTCTTCCGGCGGAAGCGATGTAATTGCTGTTATTCTCAACAAAAAACTGGGAATTCCCATCGCTCCCATTCTATATGTAATTGATTTTCTCGTAATGCTCCTTCAGCTTCCTTTTTCGAAGATCGAGGATGTTCTTTACGGAATAATGGTAATTCTGGTCTATACAATCGTGCTTAACAGAACGGTTCTCATAGGTTCCCACAATATTCAATTCACCATAATCAGTTCAAAATTCAGAGAAATTAATGAAGCGCTTCAGAATCTGGACGTGGGAACTACCCTGGTTCACGGGGCAACGGGGCACCGAGGCTCAGATATCGATGTTATCTACTGCATTGTAAAGCACGATTTGGTTCACTCGGTTCAAAAATGCATTCTTTCTATCGACCCGGAGGCCTTTATGACCACCGTTGCGGTAAACAGCGTATCGGGACGAGGCTTCACCCTGGACAGACAGTATTAAATATCGAGAAAAAAGAGGGCTTCTTCAAGCCCTCTAATATTTTGCTTCCATTTCTTTGATTATATTATAGAATCTTTCGTTTACCGGTACGGGAATTCCGTGTTTCTTTGCTATATTCATTACGGTCCCCGCAAATAGGTCCACTTCGGATTTCCTCTTCGCCAGAGCATCCTGCCTCATTGATGGATAGCTGTCGGGGTGAAGAGTATGGAATATTGCTATTCCCCTATCGTAATCCTCTTCACTTATATTGATCCCCTCTGCTTTCCCGATAGCCATAACTTCATGCATGGAATCGTATAGGTCATCGTAGATATGGCTGAGGCTTAGGGCATCCTTATATGGACATTCATAAACCATGCAGGCTTGGTTTATTCCCACATTCATCATGAATTTAATCCACATGGACCTTCTTATATCCTCAGGAACTTCGTAGGGTACCCCCACCCTGTCAAAGAATTCCTTTAGAGAAGCAAAGGCCTCTTCCTGGACTCTTGCAGCCCGGGTGGCCTCCGTGCCCTCACGGCTACCTCCTCCGCAGCCCCTCTGGCTTATGCCTATCT
This sequence comes from uncultured Peptostreptococcaceae bacterium, assembly GCA_905236895.1. GTDB lineage: Bacteria > Bacillota > Clostridia > Peptostreptococcales > Anaerovoracaceae > Eubacterium_B. Next base: position 1,036 of record CAJOQI010000062.1, read on the forward strand.
GAAGGTTTCCCATGCTTTTGTAATCTAAATCAGTGCCATCCCTCATGGCATCCATTCCGATTGCAACACAGTCAACTATTTTTTCAGAGGGCAAAAACCTGCCAAGTATTTCTTCGCTTATTATTCCGTTTAATACGGCTATATAAACAGTTTCAGGTCCTGCAATCCTTTTCGCCAATTCCCCCGCAGATTCCAATCCACCAAACTTTGTGGCGAAGATAATAAGGTCCGGGACAAATGACAGATCGGAAGGAGTTGCTATGGGATAATGTTTCTCCTCCCCGTTAATTTTATATATGTCAGCCCTATGCTTTGATGCTCTCTCTTCATCCATAAGAAAAGCGAAGTTATCATCTCCCAGACTCTCGTGAATTCTGTCTCCAAACAAAAGTCCCAGGGCTCCCATTCCTATTACAGCAACTTTTTCGATTCTTTTCATTTTTCTTTCTTCTACTCTTCATCTATTTTAGTGAGACCTTCGATTAGCCTTAGGGTCTCCTCTATGCTTCGATCCTCATCTCTTAATACCACATTAAAGCCTGAGTTAAAATAGTAGTCGTAGTTTTCCTTTGAATTAATTCTTTCCAGGCATGCCCTGAAATTATCAAGAGCCGCCTTTGGGTCATCCTCTTCAAGCATCAGGCTATAGAGAAATTGCTTCTCCCTGTATCGATCATCTTTTATTATTCACTGACTATTTATTTGCAGGCAATGCATTCAATTTCAACCAGGGCGGCCTTGGGAAGCTTTGCTACTTCCACGCAGGAACGAGCCGGCTTGTGGTCGCCGAAGAACTCAGCATAGATTTCGTTAACCTTGCCGAAGTCATCCATATTGTCGATGAACACCGTGGTCTTAACCACATCAGTCTTGGAATATTCCGCCTCTTTTAATACTGCCTCCAAATTGGAAAGGCTCTGAATAGTCTGGGCCTCAACTCCCTGAGGCAGCTCTCCCGTCACGGGATCCAATCCCAGCTGGCCTGAGCAAAACAGCATATTTCCTGCTTCAACTGCATGAACATAGGGACCTACCGCTGCAGGTGCCTTCTCCGCAATAATTGGTTTATTCATACTTACCTCCTATATCTTCTTTTTCTTCCTTCCTTTTCCGTTGAGCCTAAAGTCCAAGACTATGGAAAGAATGGAAAGTATTATTACCAAAGCCAAAATCAGAATAGCAAAATCTCTGAACACAACCTCCGGGAGAATGCGGATAATCTCATCCTCCGCCTCATCGAAAATCCAGTTGGTCTTTCCCGGGAAAAACAAATGATGGAATCCTTCGAAGAATCTATCAAAGTCCATAGCTCCAATTACTCCCAAAACCGTCATGGTACCCAGTAGAACGCATGGCCCCCAAAATAGCGGTCCCTGTCCCAGAGCTAATTCCTCGTCCTTACCAAGAACCACAAGTCCCAGGAATATAATCACTACCACTCCGCTTATTTTAAGTATATTTATATCCAAGGCGAAGAGTTTTTCCACATCATCAAAGTGATCCTTCCCCGACTGAGACCAAGCAAGGCTTCCTGTGCCGAAGGTCTGGCCTCCTCTTTCTCCTCCCTTGGTGCAATAGTCCATCATCTCATCAAAGGCTTCTCTTATAGTTTCCTCGGAATATCCTGTTTCCTCAACCAGATTAAGCCTGTCGATTTGCATATAGTAAAGCCCCCGCACAAATATGGGACAGGCCACCGCGGCACTTAAGATGAACATGGCTATTGCGATGCTTAGAATTATGTTTTGGAATTTGCTAATCATGAAAACATTCTATCACATTTTCTGTGATATTATATCCTTGAAAGAGAGGACGGAAGATATGGTTCTTAGCAGCCCGCCAAAAATCTTTGGAGCCTTTCATATTGGATGGCTAATAGCCATTCTGACTTTTAATGTCCTCATCTATCATCTACTTAAGAACAAGTCCCAGGATAAGCTTATTAAAGTCCTCCATAATCTTGGAATCATTATGATCATCGGCGAAGTCTGGAAGCAATATTATTTCTTCGCCGTAATAAACCAAGGCAGCATATCCCTTTGGTTCTTTCCCTGGCAGCTTTGTTCCATGGCTATGTATTTATCCTTTCTTCTTCCCTTCCTTAAGGGTAGAGTTCAAGAAGCAGCCCTGGTTTTTCTTGCTACCTTTTCACTTTTCGCCGCTTTGATCGCCCTCCTTATTCCCAGCGATATGCTTAGACCTCAGCTTCTTTTCGCCAGCCACGGATTCATCTACCATGGACTGATGATAGCTGAATCCATTCTTGCAATCCTGATAATAAAGAAAAGGAAGGATCTTAAATTTCTTCCTTCCCTGATTATGTTTTTAATCATGGCTTTGATTGCTGAGATAATCAATATTCTGAGCTACGCCATTCTAAAGGATATTTACATAGCACCAAATATGTTCTATATAACTCCCTACTACGAGACAACCCAGGTGGGCCTTAATCTCATTGCCTGGAAACTGGGAATACTCCCTGAGATTATCATCTATCTTGGGGGAATCATTCTTTTTAGCTATCTCATCTTTCGTCTAATTATTCGGTTCTCAGGGCAGTCACAGGATCGCTCTTAGCCGCCTTCTTGGAGGGAATAAGTCCACCCATCAAAGTCAGCAGAATAGATAGAATTACCAAAACTATGGCCGCCTGCCAAGGAAGAAAGGCGTTCACGCTATTTGATTTTGCCAAATGGTGAATCAGTTTATTCCCAGGAATCAAAAGCAGACTGGATATTCCAACTCCAAGAAGCCCTGCAAGAAGACCGATAATAAAGGTTTCCGCATTGAAGACGCTGGAAATATTCCTCTTGGATGCGCCTATGGCCCTTAGGATTCCTATTTCCTTCTTTCTTTCCAATACGCTGATATATGTGATTACTCCAATCATGATTGAAGAAACCACCAGGGAAATTGCAACGAAGGCAATAAGCACATAGCTTATGGAATTGATAATATCAGTAACAGAGGACATAAGGGTTCCAACGATATCCGTATATCTTATTACCTTCTCATCCTCTCCGGCCTTTTCCATTCTGGCATTATAGTCATCCAGCATATCAACTATCTTGCCCTTGCTTTCAAAGTCCTTGGGATAGATGGTAACAGAGGAGGGTTCTTCCACATCGGCGTATCCCAATTTCTTGAGATTGCCTTCATAGGATGTGGTTCCCGTTGCCATAAGGGACGACATAAGTTCCTGAAGTTCCTTCTCCGTCATCTTCACCTGGAAGGCTCTCTCCATCGCACTTTGATCGAATCTAAAGGCCCCGGCCAGACTTCCCACCAGCTGATTCATTACGCCGCCGAGAGACTTCTCTATTTCCGCCATATACCTTTGCATCACCTGATTGATCATATCGGAAATAGCTCCGGATATGGCTTCGCTGTATTTAGTGACTATGGTTTGGATATTCTTCTGCATATCCTCTGTGAGATTCTCCGCTTTGATGGATTCACGGATGCCCTTCTCGATCATCCCTCTTGCTTCTTCCGTTCCAAGATAGGTCCCTATGGCTTCCCGAATTTTATCTTCGCCCTTGATTCCATTGGCCGTGATATAGGACTGGAAGCCTCCTGCCAATTCGTTGGCCAGTTTATTTACTCTGTCGCTATCCACCGAGGAATTGAGAACCTCTATGAGAATCTGATAATCCTCTCCCGCAAACTCAGGCAGGCTTTCCAGTACCGACCCCAGGTCTATGGCACCTGTTAGATCCACCTCCGAAAGATTTCCGAAAGATGGGCTTATATTCATGGCAGATGTATCAAAGCTAAAGGCTTCCCCCATGGCATCTTCGTCTATGCTGAAGAGAGATTCCAAATCAAAAGCAGCGTCTTCTCCCAATTCGGAGAACTTCTTCCCGGAGAATACGTCCTTATTTCTATTGGCCAGCTGGCTCTTTACGATTTCGCTTTTCTTGGCGGTCTCTATAACATGATCCACCAACTCAGGCATATAGCCTATTCCCGGATTCAGCATGGCTGCCTTGGCGTCCTCCGATGGAATCACCACTCCCACTATTGTTAAAGGCTCCGACTTCTTAACCAGATCCTTCATGTATTTCTTATCTTCAGTCTTGTCGATCCAGACCTTGTATTCCTTGTCATAGGAATAGCAGGCAGAAGGATCTACCAGTTTGAATTCTATTCCAACAAAGTCGCTAAAGTTATAGACCTTGGATTTACTTTGATGAACGTCGATGGACTTCCCTTCAGAGAAGGCCTTCATCATCTCGTCCAATTCCGAAGCGTCCTTAAGGCCAAGGGTATAGAGAATATAATCGCTGATATTTCCTTCCCCGAAAAGAATCAAAACGCATTCGTTATATTTTTCCGGCCAGCGACCTGCCTTAACATCATATTGGGTAAGATAGAGATTCTCATCCTCCGGAATTGGGGTAAATACATCCATGCTCATTCCCATCATGGAATAGGCTTCCATACTCGTACCATAGACCTCGAAGGTGGGATCCGGATTTACTCTTCTTACGCCCTTGCCATCCTCTCTATATATCAAAGGTGAAACATTATAGCTATATTCCACCGCCTTGGCGTAATCCAGCACGTGACTCTCGTCGGAATCCAGATACTTTTTAAGAGAGGCTAGGTCGTTCTTCTCTACGCTGGAAAACATATCGGAAATAATCTGAAGTTCCGTTA
>CAJOQI010000063.1 GCA_905236895.1 uncultured Peptostreptococcaceae bacterium
CGGTCTGAACATGGTCGCCCTGGGTAAGGCGATATATGTATAGGGAATCGATTTGGTCCTGGACAAGGATGCCTTTGTCCAAGAATTCCCGATATTTTTCCATGGAAGCTTCCTGAAGAGCCCCTTCTTCAAGGGAAGAACCCCCGGGAAGATATAGCTCCGGATTGCTTATATGGAGAAGGCTATAGGGATTGGCATTAATCTCAGCCAAAGACTTCTCCTGGTCTCCGCCAATACCATGACTGATGGGGACCCTGTCTCCATATTCCTTTGATGGGTGGATACCCTTAAATGGTTTTATACTCGGCATTAAATATACTCCTCTTGCAATATATAACAACCATAGATGATTATAATACATGGTTAAAAAAGAGACAAATAAAATAAGTTTCTATGGGTGCCACCGGTGCGGTTTTTTGTGGAGTAAAAACTAAAAATATGTGGTATAGTATAGTGGTGTCCAAAAAGGACGAAAATATCGTAATTATTTGACTGAAAGGGATGAAATATATGACGAAAGTAGACATTTTTTCCGGATTCTTGGGAGCTGGAAAGACAACGCTTATTAAAAAACTAATCGAAGAGGCTTATAAGGGTGAGCAGATAGTTCTCATTGAGAACGAATTCGGCGATATCGGTATAGACGGCGGATTCTTGAAGGATTCCGGCGTTACAATTAACGAAATGAATTCAGGATGCATTTGCTGCACCTTGGTTGGGGACTTTGGCGAAGCTCTCAAGCAGGTAATTAACGACTACCACCCCGATAGGATTTTGATTGAGCCTTCAGGGGTAGGCAAACTCAGTGATGTTATTCTTGCTGTTGAGAATCTTCATAACGACGATATCCAGCTTAACGGATTTACCACCGTTGTGGATGCCAAGAAGGCAAAGATGTATATGAAGAACTACGGCGAGTTCTACAACAATCAAATTGAAAACGCCAGCGCAATCATCCTGAGCCATACCCAGGGTCTGTCCCAGGAAAAATTGGATCAGGCGGTTGAGATGCTGAGAGAACATAACGGGGATGCGGAAATCGTAACCACGGAGTGGGATGATCTTACGGGAAATCAAATCCTGGAGACCATGGAAAAGAAAAACGGAATCGCAGCGGAATTGGCAAAGCTGGCAAGGGAGATGGAGGAAGAGCATGAGGCCTGCCACCACCATCATCATGACCACGATCACGACCATGACCATCACCATCACCATCATGACCATGATCATGAAGGGGGCCATGAGGATTGCGACCACGAGCAGCACCACCATCACGGTCATCACCATGCGGACGAGGTTTTCCAGACCGTAGGACTTGAAACAACTCATAAATTCACACAAGAAGGAATTAAGGAGAGTCTTAACAAGCTTGGAGATTTTGCCACCTACGGCCAGGTGCTGAGAGCCAAGGGAATAGTTGAAAGGGAAGATGGGAAATGGATTCACTTCGATTATATCCCCGGTGAGGTTGATGTTAGGGAGGGAACCGCCGGAACCACAGGCATGCTTTGCATAATCGGCGTGGACCTTCAGGAAGAAGAGATTAAAGAGGCCTTTGGTCTTTAATAGGAGATAAGCACAATGGAAATACCCGTATATCTCTTTACAGGTTTTTTGGAAAGCGGTAAGACCACATTTATCCAGGATGCTCTCGAAGGCAGCGATTTCAATGCGGGAGAGAGAACCCTTCTTTTGCTCTGCGAAGAGGGAGAGGAGGAATACAGACCGGAGGATTTCTTTGGAAAGAATGTTTTTATAGAAGAGATCGAATCTCCGGAGGATTTAAGAGAGGACAATCTTAAAAGTCTTCAGCTGACCCACAGGGCGGAGAGGGTAATCGTGGAATATAACGGCATGTGGCCCATGAACGCATTCTTTTCTGCTTTGCCTGAGGATTGGGTGATCTATCAGGAGGTATGTTTCTTTGATGCCAATACCTTCCTGTCCTACAATACCAATATGAGGCAGCTGGTTTTCGAAAAACTCCAGACTGCGGAGCTGGCGGTTTTCAATCGCTGCAATCGTGAAACCTTTGATGCTGATACCAAGATGGAATTCCACAAGATAGTCAGGGTTGCCAACCGCAAGAGTCAGATTATCTACGAATACGGAATCGGCGACGCAGAGCCTGATACCATTATTGATCCGCTGCCCTTTGATCTGGAGGCGGATGAGATAGTGATAGAAGAGGATATGTTTGCCGAATGGTATAGAGACATCAACGAAGAACAGAAAAAATACGACGGCAAGATTATCAAAGCCAAAGGCCGTGTGGCCTTGGGCGGCGGTCTCCCAGAGGGCACCTTCGTCTTTGGACGACATGTGATGACCTGCTGCGTGGAGGATATTCAGCTTGCGGGGCTTCTCTGTAAATGGGACCATGTGAACAAAGTCAAACACGGAGGGTGGGTTGATATAACTGCGGAAGTGAAGGTGGAATTTACTCCCGTCTACGGTGACGGGGATCAGGGGATTGGCCCCATCCTTTATTGCAAAGAAGTAAAGGCCAGCCTGCCGGCGGATCCGGAGGTTGCAACCTTCTAAAGAAAAGAAAGCGTGATGTTTTGATAAGTTATGTAGAACACTATGAGCTAATGTCTCACGATGTGGACGCCAATAACAATGCCCGTCCATCCATAATTTCAAGGCTTATGCAAGAAACTGCAAATCACCATATGAGAGATCGTAAGCCTACTTACTACGATCTCTTTTTTAGGGGACAAAGCTTTATTGCAATAAGAATCGCATTTGAGGTTATGGAGCAGATTCATCCCTATGATAAGCTGGATATACATACCTGGACCTGCCCAAGCAAAGGAGCCACTTTTCTTCGTTGCCATGTGATAATGAGGGATGGAGTTCCCATCGTCAGGTCCTATAGCGAGTGGGCGGTAGCGGACAGAAATACAGGTAAGCTCTGCCATACGGATGAAATAGATTTCTCCAATTATGAGATTGATGAGCCCTTGGAAATGAAGGTGCCGGTGCGTTTTCATTTTCCCAAGGATTTGGAGTTTGAAAAATGTGGCACTTGGCAGGTTAATTACTGTGACTGCGATATGAATCTCCATATGAACAATACCAATTATCAGGATATGATTTGGAATTTCATTCCCGATGTGGAGCATAAGAAGCTGACGTCCTTTAGCCTCAGGTTTATGGCGGAGGCACCGGTAAACAGCCTTATTGAAATAGAAAGAGCAAAGCTTGAAACCCCCATAGATGACGGCTGCGGCGGGGAGGAAAGCTATTATTTTAGAACCGGTGTAAATGGGAAAACCAATATATGTGCGCTGGTTACAGCCGCCCCGGCAGAAAGGGAGACCTCCTGGCTGGGGGAAGAGTAGTATAGAATAAATGCCTTTGGAGAGAATATGGATTTACGGGAAAGCAAAGAAGTA
>CAJOQI010000064.1 GCA_905236895.1 uncultured Peptostreptococcaceae bacterium
ATCTATATGCTGACTAAGGCTCTCCCTGCCGTAGTCAAAATCGTGGTTTCCCAAATTGATATAGTCATAGCCCATATACCTCATAGCCTTGGTCATAGGAGAAACCCCAACAAAGGAGTCATCCCCACTGCCGAGGTCCTCAGCATGGGAAAAGAAATAGAGCTGGAGAGGTGATCCTTCCAAGGTATCCCCGTTGTCTATCAAAATTGTATTATCGTCACGAAGGTTTTTAACCAGGGTTGAGAGTTTGGCAAGACCGAATTCACCTTTGGCTCCGGTGCCATAGCTGTGGTAAAAGATTTTTCCATGGACATCTGAAGTTGAAAGTATCGTTATCTTAGACATAGTCTTATTCTCTATGCTCCGAAAAAGAGCATCTTCTTAACCGAAAGAATCACGGCAGTTCCGTAAGTGGAGCTGCCGTTTATCTTTGTTATTTGCTCTCCCCTATTTCCGCCCTTGGGCAAGCCTTGCTCTTATTTTGGTAGAGATCCATTCAATTACTACTACCAAGGCAACCAGGCATATTACGAAGGCTCCTACACGATTCCATCTGGCGTTGGCAATTGCATCCGTAAGCGGGAATCCGATACCACCGGCACCGACGATACCAAGGATGGTTGCATCCTTTAAGTTAATATCGAAACGATAGATGGCAGTTGAAATGAAGCTGGCGGAAAGCTGTGGAATAACCCCCACCCTGATTTTCTCAAAGGTATTGCAGCCTGCCGCATCCAAGGCTTCAAGAACACCCGTATCCAGGTTCTCGATAGCCGTAATATACATCTTCGACACCATACCGATAGAACAGATGGATTGGGTTACAACGCCGCAGAAGGCGCCGGGTCCCGTTACTCTTATCCAGATCAAAGCCCATACAAGAGACGGAATGGTTCTTATGAGCATGGTTATGGATCTGAAAATAAGAGATACCCATCTTGGAACGATATTGGTGGAGCTTAAGAAAGCAAAGGGTATTGCCAAGCAGGATCCGATGATGGTTCCAAGGAATGCTATGGATATGGTTTCCAAAAGAAGCATTGGTATTCCTTTGGAAGTAAAATTGAACAGCAGCAAGGTTTCCGGATGGGTTATACCATAGAGAATAGCCTTGGCTACATTCATTCCCTTTTCCGTGATTCCGTTGAAATTGGATCCCGTATTGCCCCAGATTACCAGGAGCAAAATAATGGCGAATATAAGAAGTCTCTTCCAAAGATTCTTAGGCTCGGAGGCAAGTTTTTCAAATATGTTTTCACTATACATTTCTGTACTCATATTGCTCCCCCCTTCCTAAATAATCTTGGCACGAATTCGATCGTTAATCAGATCGATGGCCATAACCACAACGAAGATGGTAAGAAGAATCATACCAACGTCGTTATACTGTCTAAGGCCAACTCTTTCGTTAATAAGAAGTCCAAGTCCTCCCGCACCTACATAACCCAGGATACTTGAGTTACGAACATTCAGCTCGAAACAATAGAGACAGTTGTCGAAGAACTGTGGTAGTATCTGAGGAAGACAGGCGGTCCAGAAGGACTGGAGGGTTGTGGCACCAAAGGAGGTCATTGCCTCATAGGGCCCCATGTCTATTGTTTCTATATTTTCATAGAGCATCTTTGCAACTATACCAAAGGTAAAGAAGGCAATGGCCAAAGATCCCGCAAAGGTTCCAAGACCGAATACAAGAACAAAGAAATATGCATATACGATGGCAGGAAGTGACCTTATCACGGATATGATAAATCTTACTATCAGTAACGATGGCTTGTTCTTATTGATATTGCTTGATGCAAGAATTGACATGGGAAGAGCGACCACGCATCCCACCACTGTTCCAACGATGGACATCTTTATGGTACCGATAAGAGGTGGAACAACCTTTGGGAAGAAGGACCATTTGGGATGGAATATCTGTCCCAGGATTACTCCAAGCTGGCCGAATCTTTTTGCAATGATGGCAAAATCAAAGCCCGTCGTTTTTGCCGCAATGAATATGCACACAGCAAGGACTGCAAGAAGCAGATACATTCTGCTCCTTGGCCTGTCTACGCTATGGCCGTTCTCCAAAACGATGTGCTCCGGCTTGAAAATCCTATCGAATAATGGTGCCTTTTTTTCAAGAGTTCTTGCGCTCATTGTTCAATCACCATTCCTTCAATCTCAATCTTCTCACCGGCGGTGGGTACTTCCTTACCCATATATACAAGATTGAGAACTTCCTGAGTAACTTCGCTGGTGGGACCATCGTAAACGATTTCACCTGCCCTGATTCCTATTACTCTGGTTGCATATTTAAGAGCCAAATCCACGTGGTGGATATTGATGAAGATGCTGATATTAAGGTCTTTGTTGATTCTTGCAAAGTCGCTCATTACAACATCGGCAATAATAGGATCCAAAGAAGCTACCGGTTCATCCGCCAGAATTATGGAAGGATTCTGGTTTACGGTTCTGGCAAGAGCAACTCTCTGCATCTGACCACCGGACAGTTCATCACATCTGTTATATGCTTTGTCGAGAATATTTACTTTATCAAGAGCCTCGAGAGCCTTTAGCTTTTGTTCCTTGGAATAAATGCCGAACAAGGTTTTATACCATGGCATATCGGGAACATTGCTTGATAGTACGTTCTTTATAACCGTGGAACGGGAAACAAGATTGAAGGATTGGAAAATCATTCCGATCTTTCTTCTGAACTTTCTAAGCTCCCTTCCCTTCAGGGTCATTACATCCGTTCCGTCAACCAAAAGCTGTCCATCGGTAATGTCAATCATTCTGTTGATGGTTCTGATGAGAGTGGATTTACCTGCACCGGAAAGTCCGATGATGGCAAGAAACTCTCCCTGTTCAATCTTCAGATTAACATGCTGCAGACCCTTTGTACCATTAGGATACGTCTTTGATACATCCTTAAACTCAATCATACTTATATCCCTCTGTTTTGATAAAAAAATGGAGGATGGCTCTTCTGAGTCACCCTCCATAAGAACCTAAATTATTCCTGGATTGCTTCCAGAGCAGCACGCATTCCGTCATAGTCGGAATCCTGAGCAGGCAGATAACCTTCGTGTGTATAGATTCCGATGATTTCCTTACCCTTTTCGGTTCCGGCGATTTCGATCATAGCATCCTGGAATGCCTTGATGAATTCAGGATTATAAACTTCTTCCTTTGCCTTTGTGATAGCAATGGTGTCATTGTAGATATTGGAAGTAACACCGATTACCTGGCATTCTTCCCAGATGGAAGCGGGTCTTCCCCAACCTGCACCCTTGGAAGTGCTCTGGTCTGTAGGTGTTTCCCAATCTTCTTCGTAGTCTGTACGTCCATCAGCATAGCAAACGGTGATGTCAACCTGCTCGGCAGCCAGTTTCTGGAATGCTCCGGCATAGTTGTCCTGAATTGTATTGGACAGATCTGTTAACTTCTTGCCATCGTAGTTCTCCATGAGCCACATTGTGGGGAAGGAATAACCTGCGTTGGAAGATGGGTTAGAAGAAATGCACCATGTAGCGCTATCGAGATCTTCCCAAGTAAGTGCTTCACCTGCGGCAACCTTAGCAGCAAGTTCCTGTCCCTTGGGGGAAGGACCGGCATAGATAAGGGCCTTGTAGTAAGCAACCTGATCTCCGGATCTCTGTGTAATATTCTCTTCGCCGTTCCAATCCTGGGGATTCATGGAATCGTTGGAGAGCCCTGCACGAGTAGCTGTCAGGATTACATCTGTCTCATCGGAGTACAGGATGTATGTTCCGGAAGGCAGCCAAGCAAGATCAACGGATCCTGCGGAAAGAGCTTCTCCGGCAGCTTCGAAGGAGCTGGATACGGAGATGTCTACACTGCTTACATTGTAGCCATGCTTACCAAGCTGTTCGATAAGAAGTTCGCCGAGACCATCTGTTGTGGTGATGATTTCTTCAGCAGGTCTTGAAGGAACGAACTGGAGCTTCAGTTCGCCAAGGTCGATTGCTTCAGCAGTTTCTTCTGCAGCTTCTTCTTCAGCAGCTTCTTCCTCTGCAGCTTCTTCAGCAGCAGGCTCCTCTTTGGGAGCTTCTTCTTTCTTACCGTTTCCACAAGCAGCAAGAGCAAGTGCCATCATGGATACGATAAGAAGAACAACAATTAGTTTCTTCTTCATTCGTTCTTCTCCTATTGTTCTATTCTTTAGCGGCACGGGATTGTGCCGTTATTGGACATCTATTATTTTACACCCATATATAGATCAATGGAAGTATTATTTTTATAATAAACCACCATGTATGCCATTGATCATTCTCATTTTACTTCTTTCTTTACATAGAAAATATTAAGGTCCGCAACAGTGCATATTCCTCCAATTACCCCCTCATCGGAGTATTGCCACATGGCGTATTCATAAGGAAATCCTGTTGCAGGCATATAGTGGGCAAGCCACAATTTTCTATTCGGAATCAAAGATAGATTAAGACCCCCATAAATCCAGGTTGGATTGCCGTAGATCAAAGAATCGTAGCCGTGGTTCTCCACAACCTGACAAAACGCATCGGCTATCTCGGTTTTTTCCTCCATGGAAAGACCCATGATTCTGCCTTCTATTCCCGGTACCTCTTCCATATCAAAGGCGATAGGCATGGTGATTTTTTTGTTTCTCACCTTCTTGCATACATAAGCCGCTTCTTCCACCGCTTCATCCGTATTGATAGCCTGGGAGAAGAAATAGACGCCGATTTCTATGCCATGCTTCTTTGCTCCCTTGGCATATTCTTCAAATCTAACATCGTCAAATATTGCGCCGCTCTCAGCCCCCCTATAGCCAAGCCTAATCATTACAAACTCAACGCCGGATTCTTTAACCGCCGCCCAGTCAATTTCGCCGTTATGCTCGGATACATCTATTCCTCGCTTTGATTCATAGGTACCGTCGGAATATGCTCTAAAATTGAATTCGTCCTGGAAGTATTTATTCCCGTCGTATTTTGCCGTGGGAAAGCCACCCGTATTGGAAAGGCCCTCATAGTGATTCAATCTCTCTTCCACGTATTTCTCCGCATAGTTATATGAAAAAACAATGGCTATCAAAGCGATGGCCAAACCGATAATAAGGAATAATAGGTTTTCTTTCTTCAAGTATTTCTTAATAAAGCTCATAGAAATATTTTATCATAATATGTTTACAAAGGGTATTACCGGTGGTAAATTATATATGGTTTTAGCACTCTCCCAATTAGAGTGCCAGGCCTTGAGAATCTATATTCAATCACCTTTTCAGGAGGAAATATGGCAAAGAAACAGTTCAAAGCAGAATCCAAGAAACTATTGGGTCTGATGATTAATTCAATCTATACCAACAAAGAAATCTTCTTAAGAGAGCTTATCAGCAATGCCAGCGACGCCTTGGACAAGCTCTATTATCAAAGCCTGAGCGCCGGTACCTCCGGCGTCCAGAAGAAGGATTTCAGAATCGAAATATCTACAGACAAGGATCTTCGAACCATTACCATTAGAGATAACGGTATAGGCATGACCGGAGAAGAGCTTGAAACCAATCTTGGAACCATTGCCAGAAGCGGCTCACAGGCCTTTAAGCTGGAAAGCGAAATGGCTGCGGAAAAAGGAACTCCTCAAGATAAAGCCAAGAGAGCAATCGATATAATCGGTCAGTTTGGTGTGGGCTTCTACTCCGCCTTTATGGTGGCAGACATCGTAACGGTTACAAGCCTTGCCTTCGGTAGCGATACAGCAAATAAATGGACCTCTACGGGAGCTGACGGCTATACCATGGAAGAAGCCCTTAAGGCTGACTACGGCACAGAAGTTGTTCTTCATCTAAAAGACGACACCGAGGGAGAAAACTATTCCAAATACCTGGATTACTATACTATCAGAGCCCTGGTTGAAAGATATTCCGACTATATCCGCTACCCCATAGTAATGGATGGCTCCACCATGAACTCCATGGAACCAATTTGGAAGAGACAAAAGTCCAGGGTAAAACAGGATGAGTATAACGAATACTATAAATCCAAATTCAGCGACTATGCGGATCCCTTGAGAACCATCCGTACCTCGGTGGAAGGTGTATCCAGCTTCACTGCCCTGGTCTTCATTCCATCCCACGCTCCCTTTGATTATTACAGCAAAGACTATGAGAAGGGTCTCACCCTCTATAGTTCGGGAGTTATGATTATGGAGAAATGCCCGGAGCTTCTTCCGAATTATTTCAATTTTGTTCGGGGTTTGGTGGACAGCCAGGATTTGAATCTCAATATTTCAAGAGAAACTCTCCAGCAGGATAAACAGCTTCAGGTTATTGCAAAGAATCTGGAAAAGAAGATCAAGAGAGAGCTGGAGGACTTTTTGAAAAACGACCGTGAAGGCTACGAAGCCTTCTTCAATGAATTCGGAAGGCAGCTGAAATTCGGTCTCTACGACAATTTCGGCATCAACAAAGAATCCCTTCAGGACCTGGTTCTCTTCTACTCCGGTCGTCAGAAGAGGATGATTACCTTTGCCGAATATCTTGAGGATATGGCTGAAGACCAGCCAGGCATCTACTACGCTGCCGGAGAATCAAGGGAAAAGATAGACATTCTTCCCCAGACGGAATACATTAAATCCAAGGGCTACGACATCCTCTATCTAACCGACGAGGTGGACGAATTCGCTCTTCAGATGATGATGAAATATAAGGAGAAACCCTTCCGCTCCGCCCTTTCCGAAGATATGAGCCAGGACGAGACAGAAGAAGCTAAGGAAAAGCTTAATAAGGCCACGGAAGAAAAGAAGGATCTTTTGGACTTTATAAAAGACTCTCTGGGTGACAAGGTATCTGAGGTCAAGCTATCTCCCCGTCTTACATCCTCTTCCGTCTGCCTTACAACCAAGGGAGGTCTTTCCCTTGAGATGGAAAAAATTCTTAACCTTATGCCAGACTCCCCCGGTATCAAAGCGGAGAGAGTTCTGGAGCTGAACCCGGACCATCCCGTCATGGAAGCCCTCACCAGGGCCTATGACAATGGCTCCGAAGAAGGAAAAAAGAAGGTAAAGCGCTTTGCTTCCCTTCTCTACGATCAAGCTCTATTAATAAGCGGAATGCCCCTTGAAGACCCGCTGGGCTTTTGCAAGGCAATCGACGAATATATTTCAGGCTAAGCTTAAAGAGCCTCCCACCTCTTCCTGCCGTTGCTTCCTATGGTCACATATACAAGTGCGGACAGAAGAGCAAACAATATGAAGGCCGGAATCATGAATAGATCCGGAGGAAGGCTCCCCAAAACCCAAGTCATATATAGAATAACCACAAGGATTGATGCCAACCCATTAACAAGCATTGAAAGGAGCGGTGACAATCCTTGTTTTATTGCCTGCCCTTCATTGACCCAATTGAATTTTGGCCAGCAAAGATTGATATATACTCCGACAAGGGCATGATATATAACCGCCATAAGAGGAACAAGGAATATTCCTATCCTGCAAATAATAGTCATTGGGAAGAAAATATTTGCTATTATTCCCCCAAGTATAATAAATGGCAGGCTTACGATAACATGGGGAGCCGACTTTCCAATAAGTGCGGTCCTGGTTTCAACGGGAGTTGATTTAAGTATCCACATGGTCTTGGCTTCCAAGGATATGGTTGCAGATGAAATGCAGTTTAAGCCATAAGTAAATAGAAGAATAATTGCTATGGATGGACCTATAATACCATCATCGATATTAATCATAGTTCTAAGTTCCGTAAGGACCTCATCCTTTTTAAGAACCGCCATAACTATCATCATTATTACGAATATAAGCCCTATTCCGCCGTTAACCATATAGGTAGCAGAACCAAGGAATCTCCTCAGTTCCATCTTGACTATGGACATAAAACCGGAGCTGGTCTTAAATCCTCCACCCTTATACTCTATTCTGGCCACATTCTTGCTGGCGATAACCAATTTACCGTAGCTCTTGGCAAGAACAATAACCGCAGCAACAAAGGGCACTATGCAAAGAGCTATGAACATCAAAGCATGACCTATATTATGCTCCGTCACAGCCTGGCCAAACCAGTATGCAGGCGGCACCTTTGTTTTAAGTGTATTGCTCAGATTCGTCACCACATCCAAATCCATCAGGGAATCGATTCTGCCCTGAAGGGTGAATATAAAATAGAAGTATATGAGCAAGGCGCCAACAGAGAGAACTATGGTTATCATATTCTTGCGCTTAAGCCTGGTTGTAACCTTTCCGATTAGCCATCCCAAAATCAGTGAAAAGAACATGGTAAAGAAAGGCATGAAAAGAAGTAAGACAATATAGATAATTATCCCAGGAAGTGTGCCCCCGTCAAAACCAAGGTAAACGCTTCCTGCGGGAATTCCCACAAGAAGTGCATAGAGATAATTCACCGCAAGAAGAGAAATCATTCTGGAGGCCAGCACATCCCTTGGGCTGATCGGAAGACTCATTATCTGCTCGTTGTCCTTAGCCTCAAAGAGTTGATTATAGGCCATGAATACACTTCCCAAGAAGAGCATAAAGAATTCCACTATGGAAACAAAGGCCATATACACCCAATTAAAGCCTTCGGGAATAAGCACTATGGCCAGGCTCATGAACCAAGTGGAAAACATAAAACCAAAGGAAACAATAATAAGAGCATAGAGACCTATTACCCCTTTGGGTGTTCTTGTCTTTGCCTTGGCATTTGTATTTCCTCTTTTGGTCATCATGGTTCCAAGGAGGACCTCCCTAAGCCTTAGTTTTATTAGAGTCCAAAGCTTGCTTTTTGATTTTTCCATTCTTAGGTCTCCAATTCCATGAATACATCTTCGAGGGAAGTATTACCCTTAACCTCTTCCATGGTTCCGGATATTACCAGTCTTCCCTGCTTGATAATTGCAACCTTGTCGCAAAGCTTTTCCGCCACCTCAAGAACGTGGGTGGAGAAGAATATCGCCGTGCCCGCCTCGCACATCTCGTGAAAGACTTCCTTCAGCAGATGAGACGCCTTCGGATCGAGCCCGACGA